>CALHBZ010000249.1 GCA_937930605.1 Streptococcus oralis | reverse complement strand
TACAGAACTAAATCCTTCGGATAAATTAATTGTCTAACTTTTTGGGGTCAGTACAATAATCTAAGCTTTTTGAATCTTAGAAGCGGATTGCTTCACGTGTTTTTTCATAAGAAGCGACGAATCGATTTGTGACTCCTGGTTCTGCAACTTCCAAGGCTTGAGAAATTTTCTCAAATGAAGTTTGGTAGTCAAAGTCTCTTTCAAAAATTTCAAGCGCTTCGTTGAAAGCCTCTTGGATACGTTCATCAAATGAACGGTAACGGTTTGAGTATTGTAAAAGTTGTTCTGTCAAGGTTGCATATTGAACGATATTGTAGGTTTCTGTTTCCAGAGCCTCCATATCATTTGTAGCAATCTCAAGAATGCGATTGACAGATTCAATATTGACTCTGGTCTGTTCCAATTCAGCCATCAAATCTTCTATATTGTTACTTGTTGTAAAGAAGAGTTTCAAGAAACTTTGAGGAATACCTGGTAGGTTTCTCTTTTCCATATAGCGTTTAATAGTATGCAATCGATTTACATAGACATTAGCCTTTTGACGGGCATTCAAATCATCTTTTTCGATTTGCGCTAGATGCTCACTAACAGAGATTTGTTCATCTTCGATATCTTTTAGAGTATTTTGAAGTTCTTGCAACTGCTCCTCTAAAATAGAATATGCTTGACTTGGCTCACCTTGGTCTTTAATCACTTCCATGATTCGTACTTCAAGCTCTGATAATTCGGCATGAAGACGACGAACATGATTTCCATAACTCTCTGGAAGGAGATATGTTTTAGTTAGACGCTCAATATCCTGAGCAAGAACTTGATTATTCTCCTTCACATGGTTGAGATAAGTTGGTAAGGTTTCAAGTAAACCTTCCACTACCTTTTGAGATGCTACCTCACGTGAGAAGATAGCATAAAGCGCATTGATTTCTTCTTGGATTTGCGTATTTTCATACTCCGCATTATCCAACTCCAAGCGTTTAATATTTTCTTGATTTTTCTTCAAGGATTCATGCAAAAGTTGGAAACGAGATTCGATATCCGTCTCGATAAAATGATAATTAACACCCAACAACTTACGGTAACCTTCTTCAAGATCTTCCAATTGCTCTGGAAGTTCCTTTGATAAGGTTGTTACAAGGCTTGGAACACGCTCAACCATATGTGTCAAAGCAAGAATATGATTTTCAGTATCATCTAAAATACCAGCAGCTTCAACTGGATCACCTGATGAGTTCAAGGTAACAAATTGAGAAAATTCTGATTGGATGTTTTCCAATTGTTTCTCAATTTCAGGTAACGCCACACCATACTGTTCTGAATTTTCTGCTACCGTATGTTGTAGACTTTCAAATAAGTCCAAAGCGTGCAGAACACGTCCACTATTTTTAGATTCTTGTTTTTCAAGTTCTGAAAGAGCGTCGCGAATGGCAACAATGTCTTCTTCAATCAAGCCAATTTGGCTTTCAATTTGATCGATCTTATGTGCTGCTTTGAAAAATCGAAAAGAATTATTATACCCTTCTGCTTCGAACAAATTGTTTTCAATATCAGCAAAAGAATTGAGCGATAAATCAACCCATTTTTGGTTCCACTCACGGAAGGTTACTTGGCTTTGACCAATCAAATGCATGTTTTTAACCGCTTCAACCTCGTCATTTACTGGAAGGTTGTAGAGTTCTTCTTTTTTTTCTTCGAGGGCTGCTAATCTACCCTCATTTCGTTTTCGGAGAAAAACAGCTACTCCATATGCTAGAATCAAAATGACTGCAATCGCAACCATTAGATAAATTAGTTGTCCATTAGACATATCAAACTCCTTTTATACTAGAAACAATCGTATTGATTATATCATATTTTTTATGTCATGGGAACTATTTCCCACATTTTTAGACGTCAAGCGTACTGTAAACAGCATTTTCTTCGATAAATTCACGACGAGGTTCAACTCGGTCTCCCATCAACATATCAAAGATTCTATCTGCTTCAGCAGCATCATCTACTGAAACACGCGCCATCAAGCGGTGTTCTGGATCCATGGTGGTTTCCCACAGTTGGTGGTCGTCCATTTCTCCCAGACCTTTATAACGTTGGATGGTTGGTTTTGAGCGCCCTTCACTATGACGTGCTAAGGCTTCTTGGAGTTTAATTTCTTGATCCGCACCTGGCTGGATGTATTCTTTGATCTCACTTCCAACTTTTACTCCGTAAATTGGCGGTTGGGCAATGTAGACATAGCCAGCTTCTAGAATTGGTTTCATATAGCGGTAAATCAGGGTCAAAAGGAGAGTCCGAATATGGGCTCCATCAACATCGGCATCAGTCATCAAAACGAGTTTTTGGTAACGAGCCTTAGTGACATCAAATTCTGCACCAAAACCTGTTCCCATGGCAGTGAAAAGGCTCCGAATCTCTTCGTTGGCTAGAATTTTATCCATGCTAGCTTTTTCAACGTTCAAGATCTTACCACGAATTGGCAGGATAGCCTGGAATTCACGGTTACGACCAGATTTAGCTGATCCACCAGCCGAGTCTCCTTCGACGATGAAGAGTTCTGTTTCAGCAGGGTTATTTGAAGAACAGTCTGCTAGTTTTCCTGGCAAATTGGAAATTTCCAAGCCAGATTTCTTGCGAGTGACTTCACGCGCACGCTTGGCAGCCACACGAGCCTTGGCAGCCAAAATCCCTTTTTCCACGATGCGCTTGGCAATCTGTGGATTTTCCATGAGAAAATCAGAAAAGGCATCGCTAAATAGACGATTGGTAATCTTAACTACTTCGCTATTTCCCAGTTTGGTCTTGGTTTGTCCTTCAAACTGCGGATTTGGATGCTTGACAGAGATAACGGCGGTCAAGCCTTCACGAACATCTTCCCCAGTGAGATTGTCTTCGTTGTCTTTTAGCAGTTTATTTTTACGGGCATAATCGTTGATAACACGCGTCAGAGCCGTACGGAAACCTTGCTCATGTGTTCCACCTTCATGGGTATGAATATTGTTGGCGAAACTCATGACGTTTTCGTGGT
>CALHBZ010000248.1 GCA_937930605.1 Streptococcus oralis | reverse complement strand
GCCAGTGATTCAGAATCTTTGGGATTTTTCATAATCACATAAGGGTCAAGTAAGCCTTTGTTTTTCTCATCAGAAGTCAGAGTGACGATATTGATTTCATGGGAAATCTCTGGCAAGGTTTCTTTCCATCTGCCACGTTCTGCTTTTGGGTCTACAATCACTGCTTGTGCCCCATAAAGCACCGCATAATAGACGATAAGGTTATTCGCAAAGGATTTACCACCACCCAGCGAACCAACAAAAGCCGACGCTAACGCATTGGTTACTGAACCCTTAACCCCTTGACTGGCAAGAGCAGGTTTCAGATAGACATTGCGTCCAGTATCTAAGCTGTAGCCAACATAAATCCCCTCATTTTCCCCCAGCATTTGAGTAGCACCAAAACCTAAACCAGCGAGGAAATCAGAGGTCACGTATTGAATATAATCATTCATATAACGCTTGCTGGCAGGTAAAAATTCTTCATGTAAGCCGAGCATATCCCCAAATGGTCGTACCAGTTTTACGCTTAAATCGTCATAAAAATCTTTCACTTCATTACAACGACGTTTGAGTTCGTCAAGATCATTTGCTGATACCCTTACCACATAAGACAGCTTGTACATAGATTCCTTGCTTTGGTCTAAATTGGTTTCCAGCTCATTCACACTTTCCAGAGCTTCCGCCACATTGGAGCTGGTTTCATTATCACTTTGCCAAGCGTGGTTATCCAAGTCTTTCAGTTCTTTCTTTTTATTGCGGACAGTAGATAGGGCTTTACGATTCGCTACAATTTCCACATTCATTGACGTATCAATCGGGAATGTAAATTGCTGTTGCTGGTAGTAGAAGATTTCAGAGGACGGGAAGTCCAGTTCTCCGACAATGCTGTTAATGGTAAAGTAAGCTACATAGACGGTTTCATCTTCCTGCTGGATTTTCAAATATCGCTGTTTTTCTTCCACCAAACAGCGAGTAGGCTTAATCAAGTCATAGTATTTAATCAGCGTTTCATTATCCAGCTTTTTCTTTGATAGATGGTACTCATACTCTTCATAGGCAGTGCCTGTCTGTCCGTAAAGGTGTTCAATCAGATAGCCGAAGTCGTCCTTATCTAACCTGCGGATTTTGAAACGACGAGAGATTTTATTTTCTAAGAGCTTTTCCATCTTCTGAAAACGCAGGATTTCATCATTACTCATACTAACAAAATCGTCCATCAGCTTATGGTTCACATCATAGACAAAATCAGACAAAGCATTTTTTGCTTCAACGGTAAGACTTTTCATAGAAAACTCCTGATCGTTGAGAAGCAACTTAAAGCCGATAAAGAAACGGTAGTTCACTTGATTTTCGCCAATCATGGATATTAAAGCGTCTGTCTGTTGGTCGATTTTGTCATAGGCAACCGCTTTGAGCTTGCCAGTGACTTCATTTTTGGAACGCTCTTGTGCAGAACGTATGCTGGATTCTGTACTGATTTGTAAAGCATGAATTTTGCCATCACGATTTTGTGCGATAAGCTGTCTGAAAGAATCATGCACTTGTATTTTCTGTTCTGGACTTAGAAATGAGTAATTGTAAGGAACAAGCTCATAGTAAGCATAACATTCCCCGTCTTTATTCCAGACGAGATTGTTTTCAATGTATTTAATTGGATATGCCATAAAATTCACTCCTAACTGCTGTAATGGCTTCTTGTGGCTGGTTTCTGCCAAGCGTTACTTTTTTTCCTGCATAGGTCAGCTTTGGTCGCAGTGCATAAGCAATGACAGACTTCAAAAATCCATAAGGCTTTTTACCATCAAAAGTTTTTGTAGACATAAACCATGTGAAAGCCACAGGAATCCCAAAGTATTTGAGAAATGCTCCCTCTATCATGGAAAGAGGGGGCAAGTTGCCAAGTATCATCACTGCAAAGAGTGACACGACAAACCATGTCATTTGCGTAAAGGTTATGGGAAACGGAAGTCTAAAATCATTGATAGAATACAGTACCTTTTCCACAGACCAGATACTGGTATAGCTTCGTATTTTCTTCATGTAATCAATCCTTTCATAAAAAATAGGGGTAGCTGATTGAGCCACCCCGTAAAATAGAAAATCTGCCAGTAGTAATGTACCGACAGATTTAATAGACGATTTCAAAAATCCCATGATTGGTTGAGATAAACGTTCCTGAAAGGTCTAAATCCCGACCATAGGCTTGATAATCAATATAGTTTTGAAGACTAGCTGGTACTTCGCCTAAAGCACCCGTTTCTTCAATGTAGTAGCGTGCCACGTCATACATATCATCACAATCGGAATGAATGATAATATCCTCTTGATGTTCGCTTAGTTCTTCAATGCTTGAAAAATGAGTGAGCAGAGCAGATAGCTCCGATTGTAATTCTTCGGGTAATTCCGATACCATTTCCCATAGTCGATTGAGTTCGCCAATGGAAGTGTATTCGTCAACCGTAAAGGGTAACTCGTAGTCATGAATGGCGTATTCCTCATATTCATCATTCAAGCCGATTTTCTCTTTGACTTCCTCAAAGTCAATGGGAAAGGTAAACCACGCACCGACCAATTCGCCCTCATTGTATTTGCCTAAATTCGCAATATAGACTTGCATATCGTCCATATATTCACGTCCTTTCTTTGTAGAGATTCAAAAATCCCTACCGCACTTCGTTTGGTGTACCATTCCTTTGCGGAACATAAGAAAACCACTTATATTCCACAAAAGAACGGTTTTATTTAAGCACCAATAATGCGATTGAATAGCTCTAGTAAAATGTCTTTTACTCCAGCAGCGTTGAAGACTAAGCCAACCGCAATAATCGCAATAATTAAAAAGCCAATCAGTTTGCTAAACTCACGCTTGAAGCCAAGATACAAGCCAATCACAACGATTGCTAAAAGCACCAGTGATTGAGCGTTTGATAGAAACCAGTTATAAAGGTTTTGTCCAAAATTCATAAAAATGTTCTCCTCTCTATATTCAATGAATTTGTATTTGAGTTATTTTTTTG
>CALHBZ010000247.1 GCA_937930605.1 Streptococcus oralis | reverse complement strand
GGGGACATCATTCCTGCTGTTTTGCGTGTGGTAGAGTCTAAGCGTGTTTCTGAAGAAAAACTAGATATTCCGACTAATTGTCCAAGTTGTGACAGTCAGTTGCTTCATTTTGAAGATGAAGTGGCCCTCCGTTGTATCAATCCGCGTTGCCCTGCCCAAATCATGGAAGGCTTGATTCACTTTGCTTCTCGAGATGCCATGAATATTACAGGGCTTGGTCCATCTATCGTTGAAAAGCTTTTTGCTGCAAATCTAGTCAAGGATGTGGCAGATATTTACCGTTTGAAAGAAGAAGATTTCCTCCTTTTAGAGGGCGTCAAGGAAAAGTCAGCCTCAAAACTGTATCAGGCTATTCAAGCGTCTAAGGAAAACTCTGCTGAAAAGCTCTTGTTTGGCTTGGGAATTCGCCATGTCGGAAGTAAGGCTAGTCAGCTCTTGCTCCAACATTTCCACTCTATTGAAAACTTGGCTCAAGCTGATCCAGAAGAAGTGGCAAGTATCGAAAGCTTGGGAAGCGTAATCGCCAAAAGTCTTCAGACCTTTTTTGCTACCGAAGGATCTAAAATTCTCTTAGATAAATTGAAAGAAGCAGGGGTCAATCTGGACTACAAAGGACAGACGGTAGTAGCAGATGCAGCCTTGTCGGGTTTGACCGTTGTACTGACAGGAAAATTGGAACGTCTCAAACGCTCAGAAGCAAAAAGCAAACTCGAAAGTCTAGGAGCTAAGGTAACCGGCAGCGTATCCAAGAAAACAGATCTAGTCGTAGCAGGTGCGGATGCAGGAAGTAAACTCCAAAAAGCTCAAGAACTTGGTATCGAAGTTCGAGATGAAGCATGGTTGGAAAGTTTGTAAAGAATAGTAGCAAGCTAGGTGTTAGATAGTCTGAAACTGTCTCTCCTGAAGTGTTTTTACATAGATTAAGTCTATTGTCAGTCAAACATTCAATCGCTGAATCTATCAGCTCTATATAAAAAATGTAAATTGAAATTAGAAATTAGGAAAAGAAATGTATAATTACCCTGTAGTCATCCATTTTCATCGAAAAAATGGGGATTATGCGGCCTGTTCATTTAGTAGTAAACAGGCGGACAATGTTGAAAAATTGTATTATGAGAATGACTTTTTTGGAGCAAAATTTTCCTTTACGGTCACAAGTCAAGAAAAGTTAGAAAACCTGAAGTTTTCTGTCGAGTTTGATGGGAAAGTTAAGGAATATCCCGTGCGTTATAACTACTATCCGCTTCTGACTGAAGTTTGGATTTTAGAGGGCGACGAGACGGTTTATTATTCTGAAAACCCAGCCATTGCTAGTCCTTACTACAAAGATCAAAATCCATTTGCTTTTGATAAAGCAATCCATAGCGCTAGTTTTGATCACCACTGGGGTTACCAAGGAGAACTAGGTTATAGCCTTTCAGATTATCAGACAAGCTTTAAACTTTGGGCTCCTACGGCTACATCTGTACAGGTGGTTGTCTATGAAAATACCAGCAACGATGCTCCGATTTGGAAAACCTTTAATCTAGAGCGTGGGAATAGCTATTCATATAGCCATAAGTACAATACTATTGGGGTTTGGAGTCTAGATTTAGATGAGAATCTTGCTGGCAAGGCTTATCAGTATCAGATTGACTTTCCTCACCACCAGACTTTGACGAGAGATCCTTACACGATTGCCACAAGTCCTGACGGAAAACGTTCCGTAATTCTTTCTCATCAAGACAGACAAGTAGAAGGATTTGAGGTCAAACATGGAACAGAAGCTCCTTGGCGTTTGGAAAATCCATGTAAAGCAGTTATCTGTGAAATGCATATCCGAGATCTAACCAAATCTCCAACATCTGGAGTGGCAAAGCATCTCCGTGGAACCTTTCTTGGTGCTGCGCAGACTGGAACAGTTAACCAGTACGGCCAAGCAACCGCCTTTGACTATATTAAAGACCTTGGCTGCAACTATGTTCAACTTCAGCCTATCTTTGATCGCCATAAGGAATACGATGAGGATGGAAATGTAACCTATAACTGGGGTTATGACCCTCAAAACTACAATGCACCAGAACCAAGTTTTTCTAGTAATCCAGATGATCCAGGGCAGGTCATTCGTGATCTGAAAACTATGATTCAGGCCTATCATGATGCAGGAATTGGTGTCATCATGGACGTGGTTTATAACCATACCTTCTCAACGCTTGATGCGCCATTCCAGACAACTGTTCCCGATTATTACTATCGAATGAACCCAGATGGAACCTTCCAAAATGGTACAGGTGTAGGAAATGAAACTGCAAGTGAACACGAGATGTTCCGTAAGTACATGATTGACTCCCTCCTATACTGGGTGAAAGAATACAATATTGATGGTTTCCGTTTCGACTTAATGGGTATTCATGATGTCAAAACCATACAAGCGATTCGCTGGGCGCTAGATGAGATTGATCCCCGTATTATCACCTATGGAGAAGGCTGGGATATGGGAACAGGTCTTGCTCCTTATGACAAGGCCAAGAAGGACAATGCCTACCAGATGCCAAATATCGGATTCTTCAATGATGATCAGCGTGATGCGGTCAAAGGAGGAGAAGTTTATGGTGCAATCAAGTCAGGATTTGTAAGTGGCGCAGCCACCGAACCAATCATTGCCAAGGCCATTCTTGGTAGCCGAGAATTGGGTTCCTATCTTAGTCCAAATCAAGTCCTTAACTACGTGGAAGCTCATGATAATTACAACTTGCATGATTTGTTAGTAACTCTTCATCCTGATCAGAGTGCCGACCAGATTATGCGCAAGGTTGAGACAGCGACAGCTATGAACCTTCTTATGCAAGGGATGTCCTTTATGGAAATTGGTCAAGAATTTGGTCGAACCAAGTTAATTCCGACAGGCGAACATGGAGAACTCACTCCAGCAGACCGAGAACGAGCTATGAATAGTTACAACGCTCCTGACAGTGTCAACCAAATAAACTGGGATTTAATCAATGAAAGACAAGAGAGCATTGACTTTGTCCGTCAGATTATTCGACTGAAAACACAGACTAGCGCCTTTTCTTATCCTACATACGAAGAAGTTTACCGTCATGTCTTTGTCCATACTGCTGTAGAAAATAGCGGATGGATCGTTTACGAGATTCACGGGGGACCAGAACATCTATTGGTCGTATTCAATGCCAAGGGAACTTCCTTCTACTTTGAAAATGCAGGAAATCTTGAAATGCTTGTGACAAATAGTCGTTCGAAACAAGAAAATGTCATTGATGATATTAGTGTTGCGATTTTAACTGTTTTATAAGAAAATATGAAATTGATAAAAAGGAGATTGCATATGAAAAAGATGAAGAAGATAATCCTACCTTTATTTTTGGCATTTCTATCAGTTGTCCTAGTAGCATGTTCTGCTAATAAGGATAATGGTACTTATCTTTATGAACCAACGAAAGAAGAAATTAGTAAATTAGTTACAGGATCAGGTCTTTCTAAAGAAAATTTTGTATCCTTACTTGGAGACGATTTTAAACTTTCTCTTTCATTGACAATTGACGGTGATAAGGGTGTTTTAACATTCGAAAGCAATGTTGCAGGTGTTAAAAATAATCAGAACTATGATTTAAAGGTAAACCAAGCTAAAAAGATACTCCAACCAGCTACAGGAGGCACAGAAGTTCCCTACAAAATTTCTGGAGATGAATTGATGATTGACCTATCAAGTGTGGATAGTCGGGAAGCTGCAAAGCTGACCTTACTAAAAAATGTTGTATTTAAACGCCAAAATAAATAATCTACAAAATCAGGAAAAGTTTTTCCTGATTTTATTTTCACCAAAAAATCAGTTGGAAATTGAAAAATACCGAATGTTTTGTTATCATAATAAAAAAATATATGTAAATTATTCTGTTTTGTAAAACAAATGAAAGCTTCATACAAGGTTAAGATAATTTTTCCAAAATTTTCAGGATATTTTTTAAGAAATTCCGTAAACTGCTTGAAAGTTCTTTTAAAAGATAGTATAATAGACATATAGAAAACGCTTACATTGAGAAAGGGGATTGGATGAATAATCAAGAAGCATTGAGAACCTTTACTACTGGAGAAAATTTTCATCTTCAGCACTATCTAGGAGCACATAAAGAGGAAAAAGACGGAGAAATTGGTTTTACTTTCCGTGTTTGGGCGCCTAACGCTCAGGCTGTGCACTTAGTTGGTGATTTCACTAACTGGACAGAGCACCAAATTCCTATGGTACGGAATGAGTCGGGTGTTTGGGAAGTCTTTACGAGCCAAGCTCAGGAAGGTCAGATTTATAAATATCATATCACGCGTGCAAATGGTCATCAGATTATGAAGATTGACCCATTGGCAGTCCGTTTTGAGGCTCGTCCAGAGACGGGAGCTATCCTGACTGACATACCAGACAAGAAATGGAAAGACGGGCTTTGGCTAGCGCGTCGCAAGCGTCTGGGATTTTTTGAGAGACCAGTCAATATTTATGAAGCCCACGCTGGATCTTGGAAGAGAAATCCAGATGGCAGTCCATACAGTTTTGCACAACTTAAGGAGGAGTTGATTCCTTATCTTGTTGAGATGAACTACACTCACATCGAGTTTATGCCTTTAATGGCTCACCCGCTTGGATTGAGTTGGGGCTACCAACTTATGGGTTACTTTGCCATGGAGCATTCTTATGGGCGACCAGAGGAATTCCAAGATTTCGTTGAAGAATGCCATTTAAATAACATCGGTGTCATTGTAGACTGGGTTCCTGGTCACTTCACTATTAATGATGATGCCTTGGCGTATTATGACGGAACACCAACTTTTGAATACCAAGACCATAATAAGGCTCATAACTATGGTTGGGGGGCTCTGAATTTTGACCTCGGGAAAAATGAGGTCCAGTCTTTCTTGATTTCAAGTATTAAATTCTGGATTGATTTTTATCATTTAGATGGTATTCGAGTTGATGCAGTTAGCAATATGCTCTATTTAGACTACGATAATGCTCCATGGACTCCAAATAAAGATGGGGGGAATCTTAACTACGAGGGCTATTACTTCCTTCAACGGTTGAACACTGTGATCAAGTTAGCTCATCCAGATATCATGATGATTGCAGAAGAAAGTTCTTCAGCAACAAAGATAACTGGTATGAAAGAAATGGGTGGCCTTGGATTCGACTATAAATGGAATATGGGTTGGATGAATGATATTCTTCGTTTCTACGAGGAAGACCCAATTTATCGCAAGTATGACTTTAATCTTGTGACTTTCAGCTTTATGTATGTTTTCAATGAAAACTACCTCTTACCATTTTCACATGACGAAGTCGTTCATGGCAAGAAGAGTATGATGCACAAGATGTGGGGAGATCGATACAATCAATTTGCAGGTCTGCGCAATCTTTACACCTATCAAATTTGCCACCCAGGTAAGAAATTGCTCTTTATGGGCAGTGAGTACGGGCAATTCTTAGAATGGAAGTCTGAGGAACAGTTGGAATGGTCTAATCTAGAAGATCCAATGAATGCGAAGATGAAGCATTTCACTTCTCAACTGAATCAATTTTACAAAGACCATCGCTGTCTTTGGGAAATTGATACCAGCTATGACGGCATTGAGATTATTGATGCTGATAATAGAGATCAGAGTGTTCTCTCCTTTATTCGTAAGGGCAAGAAGGACGAAATGTTAGTCTGTGTCTTTAATATGGCACCAGTTGAACGAAAAGACTTTACAATCGGACTTCCTGTCGCAGGAGTTTATGAAGAAGTTTGGAATACAGAATTAGAAGAATGGGGAGGAGTGTGGAAAGAGCACAACCAAACGGTTCAAACTCAAGAAGGATTATGGAAGGATTATGAGCAGACCTTGACCTTTACCCTGCCAGCTATGGGAGCAAGTATCTGGAAGATTAAACGTCGCTTGAAACCAACTAAAACTGTCACAAATAAAACCCAAAAAGGAGTAGAAAATGAAGAATGAAATGCTAGCTTTGATTCTTGC
>CALHBZ010000246.1 GCA_937930605.1 Streptococcus oralis | reverse complement strand
TCTTCTGAGCTTGCTGCTAAATTGTTAGCAGACCGTAATGCCAAAGCGGAAGAAAAGATTAAGCAATTGCAAGAATTCGTTGCTCGATTCTCTGCCAACGCTTCTAAGTCAAGACAGGCAACATCTCGTAAAAAAATGCTTGACAAGATTGAACTAGAAGAAATTGTGCCATCTAGTCGTAAATATCCATTTATCAACTTTAAAGCAGAACGTGAGATTGGTAATGATCTCTTGACAGTAGAAAACCTAACTGTAAAGATTGATGGTGAAACTATCTTGGACAATATTAGTTTCATCTTGCGTCCAGGTGATAAGACCGCTCTTATTGGACAAAATGACATCCAGACGACTGCATTAATTCGTGCAATCATGGGTGACATTGACTATGAAGGAACTGTCAAGTGGGGAGTTACTACTAGCCGTTCTTACTTGCCAAAAGATAACTCTGCTGATTTTGCAGGGAACGAGTCAATTCTTGACTGGTTGCGTCAATTTGCAAGTAAAGAAGAAGATGACAATACCTTCCTACGTGGTTTCCTTGGTCGTATGCTCTTTTCTGGTGATGAGGTTAACAAACCTGTAAATGTCTTGTCAGGGGGAGAAAAAGTACGTGTCATGCTCTCAAAACTCATGCTCTTGAAATCAAATGTCCTTGTACTCGATGACCCAACAAATCACTTGGACTTGGAATCTATCTCAAGCTTGAACGATGGATTGAAAAACTTTAAAGAATCCATCATCTTTGCCAGCCATGACCACGAGTTCATTCAAACTTTGGCAAACCATATCATTGTTTTGTCTAAGAATGGCGTCATCGATCGTATTGATGAAACCTATGATGAATTCCTAGAAAATGCAGAAGTACAAGCAAAAGTCAAAGACCTTTGGAAAGACTAAATAAGACTTTAAAACTCAGTTGGGTTAACCAACTGAGTTTTCTATCATTCTACGAGGTAACATGAAATCATTTTTTAAAACATATTGGACCTATTTTATTTCTTTCATCATTCCTGTAGTGATTATGTCTGGAGTATATCTAACTCAAGGGATCTACTGGAATAGCGATACATCTCCACTATTAGGAGATGGTTTCCATCAATACGTTATTTTTGATGTGGCTTTACGGAATATTCTACATGGAAATGGTAGTTTGTTTTACACCTTTACAAGTGGCCTCGGACTGAATTTCTATGCTCTATCTAGTTATTACTTGGGTAGTTTTCTCTCACCTCTGGTTTACTTTTTTAATCTGTCGAATATGCCAGATGCTGTTTATCTGACCACTCTATTAAAATTTGGATTGATTGGTCTGTCAACCTTCTTTAGTTTGAATAAATTATTTAAAGATATCCCAAAATTTTTAAAACTGGCCTTATCTGCTTCCTATGCTCTAATGAGCTTTACCGTTAGTCAGTTAGAGATAAAAACCTGGTTAGATGTTTTTATCTTAATTCCTTTAATTATAACTGGCTTACACATACTTATAACACAAAAGAAGCGTCTACTATACTTTACAAGTCTGTCAATTTTGTTTATTCAAAACTATTATTTTGGATATATGACAGCATTGTTTCTTATTTTCTGGTATCTCTGCCAAATTTCATGGGACTTTAAAAATCGAAAATCATCTTTTCTTGATTTTGTTATTACCTCCTTTTTAGCAGGAATGGTTAGTTTGATGATGACTCTTCCTACATTGTTTGATTTACAAACTCATGGGGAGAAGTTAACTGCCATCACAAAATTAAAAACAGACAGTAGCTGGTATTTAGATATTTTCGCAAAACAATTCATTGGATCTTTTGATACAACTAAGTATGGATCTATACCAATGATTTTTGTTGGACTGCTTCCTTTTATTTTAACCATTCTATTTTTCACAATAAAATCCATAAAGTTTCACGTGAAACTTATCTATGCACTCTTCTTCACTTTTTTAATAACAAGCTTTTACATAGAGGCACTTGATTTATTTTGGCAAGGGATGCATACCCCAAATATGTTTTTGCATCGCTATGCTTGGATCTTTTCTACTCTGTTAATTTATACTTCATCAGAAGTCTTAAATCGTCTGAATGAAATTAAGTTCTGGAATCTATTTGTCTCCCTTTTTCTTATACTGACAGGATTTTTAGCTACTGTATACTTTAAATCACACTATTCTTTTTTAACAGATTTAAATATCCTACTCACTCTTGAATTTCTACTAGTTTATTCACTTTTACTCCTTGCAGTCATCAGAAAATTTATCTCTGTAAATCTATTTGCAATTCTTTTATCTTTATTTATAACAGCTGAGCTAAGCTTAAATGCTTCATCTCAAATGGAAGGAATAGCTAAAGAATGGGCCTTTGCTTCTCGTAG
>CALHBZ010000245.1 GCA_937930605.1 Streptococcus oralis | reverse complement strand
ATGAAACGGTTGATCTAGCTCGTGCAGCAGCTATTTACAAGTTTGACTTGTTGACGGGGATGGTTGGTGAGTTTGATGAACTCCAAGGGATTATGGGTGAGAAATATGCCCTTCTTGCTGGTGAAACTCCAGCAGTAGCAGCTGCTATTCGTGAACACTACATGCCGACATCAGCTGAAGGAGAACTTCCAGAGAGCAAGGTCGGGGCAGTGCTTGCTATTGCAGACAAATTGGATACGATTTTGAGTTTCTTCTCAGTAGGCTTGATTCCATCAGGTTCTAATGACCCTTATGCTCTTCGTCGTGCGACGCAAGGTGTGGTTCGTATCTTGGATGCCTTTGGTTGGCACATTGCCATGGATGAGCTCATTGATAGCCTTTATGCTTTGAAATTCGACAGCTTGACTTATGAAAATAAAGCAGAGGTCATAGACTTTATCAAGGCTCGTGTCGATAAGATGATGGGTTCTACTCCAAAAGACATTAAGGAAGCAGTCCTTGCAAGCTCGAATTTTGTCGTGGCGGATATGTTGGAAGCAGCAAGTGCTCTCGTAGAAGCAAGCAAGAAAGAAGATTTCAAATCGTCAGTTGAATCTCTCTCACGTGCCTTTAACTTGGCTGAGAAAGCAGAAGGTTCTGACATGGTTGATTCGGCCCTCTTTGAGAATGAGGAAGAAAAAGCTTTGGCGGAGGCAGTAGAATCATTAGTCCTATCAGGAACTGCAAATCAGCAATTAGAACAACTCTTTGCGCTCAGTCCAATTATTGATGCTTTCTTTGAAAATACCATGGTAATGGCTGAAGATCAGACTGTCCGTCAAAATCGTTTGGCTATCTTGTCGCAACTAACCAAGAAAGCAGCTAAGATCGCTCGTTTTAACCAAATCAATACTAAATAAACTCAGTCGAACGGACTGCATCTTATCACAAAGGAGAAGAAATGGATCCGAAAAAAATCGCTCGTATCAACGAGCTTGCCAAAAAGAAAAAAACAGAAGGTTTAACCTCTGCTGAAAAAGTGGAACAAGCTAAACTTCGTGAGGAATACATCGAAGGCTATCGTCGTTCTGTTCGTCATCACATCGAGGGAATCAAAATCGTGGATGAAGAAGGAAACGACGTCACACCAGAAAAACTACGTCAGGTACAACGTGAAAAAGGTTTGCATGGGCGTAGTTTAGATGATCCCAACTCATAAAATGAAAGGGGTTTGTAGATCATCTACAAAACCCTTTTTTAGTAATAACAAAAAAGAAGGAGCCACTAGGCTCCTTTTTGGTTTTTTAGTTACTTGCGCCAGAAGTAGCGTCTGCGCCACCACCGTGGCCTCCAGCGTCACCTGAATCAGAGGCGCCAGAAGTAGCATCAGCATCTCCATGTCCTCCAGCAGCAGGAGCAAATGGTCCGCTACCACCTACCAAACGTTGACCAGTTTCTTTTAGGTACCAGTCAAGCCATGGTTGGAAGTTAAAGACGATTTCATTGATACCAGCGTATGATCCGTCAGGATAGTACATAGCTTGGTAGTTGTGAGTGTTGATAACACCTGCAGGAGAACCTGGAACGATAGTACGAACGTATTCTTGGTTTCCGTTGCGAAGTGTTCCGATAACCCACTCTACATTCTTCATGCGTGCTGGTGGAAGAGAAGCATGCACAGTTGACATACGGTTACCTGATTGAGGTGGTACACGTTTAGCAAACATAGTGTCTGGATCTTGGTGAGCGTTGTTGTAGTAGAGGAATTGGTTGTTGTCATCAGCATATGTCAATTCAAATGGCATAGCTTTCAAGAACATATCGATTTGGTTAACTGTCAGGATACCGTGGTCCAATTTGACATAGGTATCACCAGAAACAGCACCAGTGATTGCTGCAACTTTTTCTACCCATTCTGGATCGTCAGGGTCAACTTCTGTAATGGTTGTAGCAATTGGTCTTCCACAATCCAAGTCTTCTGGTTCGATTGGTTTTGGTTTTTTCAATTTCGAAACGACTCCTACGTATTTAACAAAGTTATCTAAGCAAGTTTCAAGGAATTTAACAGTTCCTTCGTTGATGATATTTCCATTGTTATCAAAAGCTTCTTTGGCTTTACCAAGAAGGAATTCGTTACCTGGAAGCGTGTAGGCATTGACACCTGGAGCGTCAAGGATCTTACGAAGGTGAACTTGGGCACGTGAAGTTCCTTGGTCGTAGTATGATGCTCCCACAATCATAACAGGTTTGTTTTCAAATGGATGAACTTCGTATGAAAGCCATTCAAGTACAGATTTGAGAGAAGCTGAGATAGTGTGATTGTGCTCAGGAGTAGCGATAATGACACCATCAGCACGTGTAATCTTGTTATACAAGAATCGCAATTGGAAACTTTCATCCCATTTTTCGTCTTGGTTAAACATTGGAACTTCGTCGATTTCAAGAACTTCTAATTCAAATTTGAATTTGAAGTTGCGACGGATAAATTCCAAGAGTTTGCGGTTATATGATTGATCGTAGTTTGATCCAACAAGTCCAACAAATTTCATTCTTTCGGTCTCCTATCTTACAAATTTTCCCAGTCGAATTCTTCAGCATCTTTACGAAGCAATTCTTGTGCATTGCGCAATTTCTCAGTAATCTTCACAAAGATACGGAAGTCATCAAAGATGGCATCCAATTTCTTGATGACATCAAGGTCAACCAAGTCGCCACTTGGGTTAAATGCTTGAAGAGAGTGAGAAAGCAAGAATTCATCTGGTAGAACATTTGCCTTAATTTCAGGAGCGTTCAAGATTTGACGAAGTTGCAATTGGGCACGAGATGAACCAAGTGTACCATATGAAGCACCAGTGATCATGATTGGTTTGTTCAAAAGTGGGTAGATTCCATAAGATAGCCAAGCAAGAGCGCTCATCAAAACTGCAGGGATAGAGTGATCGTACTCAGGAGTACCGATAATGACACCATCAGATGCTTCGATTTTAGCAGCAATTTCAAGAATTTCAGCAGGAAGAAGTTTATCCGCTGGTTTGTTGAAAACAGGAATATCCTTGATTTCAACGAGTTCAATTTCAGCTTTATCCGCAAAGTGTTTTTGCATGTATTGGAGCAATTGGCGATTTGTAGAACGTTTAGAGTTCGTTCCAACAATGGCAATAAGTTTTAGCATGAGATTTCCTTTCTCTTTTTACATAATACAATTTTGAAGGCCTGAAGAACAAGTAAGGCGTCCCTCTTTGTCGATGAGGATGGCTTCGATACCATCTAAACTTTCGATTTGCCAGAGGATAGAAGCGCTACGTTCTCCGAATAGACGGGTTGTCCAAATCTCGCCATCAACGGATTTATCAGAGATAATCGTTAGGCTAGCGAGGTCTGTTTCGACAGGAAATCCTGTCGCGCTATCAAAAATATGGTGATAGTCTTTTCCATCTACTGTCAGGTGGCGTTCATAGATACCTGAAGTGACGACGGATTTGTTAGAAGCAGGAATGGTTAGGAGATGATTGCCACGAGGATTTCGCGGATCTTGAATACCAATCTGCCAGGCTTTCCCATCTTTGGCTTGATTATTCCCGATAGTGAGAATATTTCCTCCGAGATTGATCAAGGCAGAAGTGACTCCGTGTGCTTTTAAATACTGGGCAACCTTATCTGCACTATACCCTTTAGCTAAACAACCTAGATCAAGTTTCATCCCTTTCTTCTCTAAAAAGACAGTAGAGCTAGCGGGATCTAACTTGATAACATGCGGGTCAACTAGAGGCAAGACAGCTTCGATTTCGTTTAGCTCTGGGAGTCGGGCATCTGAAAAGCCAATTCGCCAAGTTTGAATCAAGGGACCAATACTGATATTGAGATGGCTAGATGGAGCTAGGCTGTGTTCTAAACCAAGTTCAATCAGTTCAAACAGGTCAGGATGGACCTTTACAGGTGCAATTCCAGCCTGGTGATTGATTTCCATCAGTTCGGATTCTTGACTGTTGGCGTTGAAGCGGTACTCGAGCTCTTTGAGCAAATCAAAGGCTCCTTGAAGCAGGCAATCGGCCTGTTCATCTACTAATGAAATGGTGATAGTTGTTCCCATTAGCCGTTCAGAACGTGAACGAAGAGGCAAGCTACCAACTCCTTTCTACTTCATAGGAAATCTTCTAAGTTATGTTAAATTCTATGATGATTTAACCCCTTACATTTTCTTTCCATGTTTCTAGCATAACATAAAGTCAGCGTTTTCACAAATAATTTTTGACAAAAAGTCAAGAAATATGCTTAAAAAATATAAAATATGGGATAGGAACTCAAAACAATTAATATAATAAGGCTCTTTTTACTGAAAAAAAGAGAAATCTAAGCAAATTCCTTGTAAACGCTAACAGTAAATGTTATACTAGAAAGGTAAATCATAAATTAAAGGTAGGAATTTTTCTATGAGTAAAATCGTTGTAGTTGGTGCTAACCACGCTGGTACAGCATGTATCAATACTATGTTGGACAACTTCGGACATGAAAATGAAATCGTTGTATTTGACCAAAACTCAAATATTTCATTCCTTGGTTGTGGAATGGCGCTTTGGATCGGGGAACAAATTGATGGCCCAGAAGGTCTCTTCTACTCTGATAAAGAAAAATTGGAAGCAAAAGGTGCTAAAGTTTACATGAACTCACCAGTTCTTTCAATTGACTACGATAATAAAGTTGTGACTGCAGAAGTTGAAGGTCAAGAACACAAAGAGTCTTACGACAAATTAATCTTTGCGACTGGTTCAACTCCAATCTTGCCTCCAATCGAAGGTGTTGAAATTGTTAAGGGCAACCGCGAATTCAAAGCAACACTTGAAAATGTTCAATTTGTTAAGTTGTACCAAAACGCTGAAGAAGTTATTGAGAAACTTGAAGACAAGAGCAAGCACCTTGAGCGCATTGCCGTTGTTGGTGGTGGTTACATCGGTGTAGAACTTGCTGAAGCCTTCGAGCGTCTTGGAAAAGAAGTGGTTCTAGTAGATATCGTAGACACTGTCTTAAATGGTTACTATGACAAAGACTTCACTCAAATGATGGCGAAGAACTTGGAAGATCATAACATCCGCTTGGCACTAGGTCAAACAGTAAAAGCAATCCAAGGTGATGGCAAAGTTGAACGCCTGGTAACAGACAAAGAAACATTTGATGTGGATATGGTGGTTCTTGCAGTTGGTTTCCGTCCGAACACAGCCCTTGCTGATGGTAAGATTGAACTCTTCCGCAACGGTGCCTTTCTTGTAGATAAGAAACAAGAAACATCTATTCCAGGTGTATACGCTGTTGGTGACTGTGCAACTGTTTATGACAACGCTCGTAAAGACACTAGCTACATCGCGCTTGCTTCAAATGCTGTTCGTACGGGTATCGTTGGTGCTTACAATGCTTGTGGACATGAACTTGAAGGAATCGGTGTGCAAGGATCAAACGGTATCTCAATTTACGGACTTCACATGGTTTCAACTGGTTTGACTCTTGAGAAAGCAAAAGCTGCTGGTTATAACGCAACTGAAACTGGCTTTAACGATCTTCAAAAACCTGAATTTATCAAACATGACAATCACGAAGTTGCTATCAAGATTGTCTTTGACAAAGACAGCCGTGAAATTCTTGGTGCTCAAATGGTATCACGTGATTCTGCTATCAGTATGGGAATCCACATGTTCTCACTTGCTATCCAAGAACATGTGACAATTGACAAGTTGGCCTTGACAGACCTATTCTTCTTGCCACACTTTAACAAACCTTACAACTACATCACAATGGCTGCACTTACAGCTGAAAAATAAAAAAATGAGCTATCTGGCCTTAAGTTAAGGTCAGATAGTTTTTTAATTAATCTGTACCCATACAATTATGATTTTTTTATCTTGAGGTTCATTCTTTTCTGGCTTAAAATGGAATGGTAGCTACCAATACAAGTAAAGAGGAAAAAGAAATGACTGAAAATCGTTATGAACTAAATAAAAACTTGGCGCAGATGCTCAAGGGCGGTGTTATCATGGATGTACAAAATCCTGAACAGGCCCGTATTGCAGAGGCTGCTGGCGCGGCTGCTGTTATGGCCTTAGAGCGGATTCCAGCTGATATTCGTGCAGCTGGCGGTGTTTCCCGTATGAGTGACCCAAAGATGATTAAGGAAATCCAAGAAGCGGTGAGCATTCCAGTGATGGCCAAGGTTAGAATCGGGCATTTTGTAGAAGCTCAGATTTTAGAGGCCATTGAGATCGACTATATCGATGAAAGTGAAGTGCTTTCTCCAGCTGACGACCGTTTCCATGTGGACAAGAAAGAATTTCAAGTACCTTTTGTATGTGGGGCTAAGGACTTGGGAGAAGCCTTGCGTCGTATCGCTGAAGGTGCTTCTATGATTCGTACCAAAGGAGAACCAGGGACAGGAGATATTGTCCAAGCCGTTCGTCATATGCGCATGATGAATCAGGAAATTCGCCGCATTCAAAATCTCCGTGAGGACGAACTTTATGTTGCTGCTAAGGACTTGCAAGTCCCTATTGAATTAGTTCAGTACGTCCATGAACATGGAAAATTGCCAGTTGTAAATTTTGCAGCTGGAGGTGTTGCAACGCCAGCAGATGCGGCCTTAATGATGCAACTGGGAGCAGAAGGTGTTTTTGTTGGATCAGGTATTTTCAAGTCAGGCGACCCTGTTAAACGGGCAAGTGCCATTGTCAAAGCCGTAACCAACTACCAAAATCCTCAAATTTTGGCTCAAATCTCTGAAGACTTAGGGGAAGCCATGGTTGGTATCAATGAGAATGAAATCCAAATTCTCATGGCTGAGCGAGGAAAATAGATGAAAATCGGAATATTAGCCTTGCAAGGTGCCTTTGAAGAGCATGAAA
The DNA here is from genome assembly GCA_937930605.1 of Streptococcus oralis. Classification (GTDB taxonomy): domain Bacteria; phylum Bacillota; class Bacilli; order Lactobacillales; family Streptococcaceae; genus Streptococcus; species Streptococcus oralis_CO. The sequence continues at coordinate 19,952 of CALHBZ010000245.1, read as the reverse complement.
AAGTGCTAGATAAATTAGGTGTCACAAGTGTCGAAATCAGAAATTTAGATGATTTTCAACAGCATCAGAGTGACTTGTCTGGTTTGATAATGCCTGGTGGGGAATCCACAACCATGGGCAAACTCTTGCGTGATCAGCAGATGTTGCTTCCCATCCGAGAAGCTATACTTTCTGGCCTTCCCGTTTTTGGTACTTGTGCGGGCTTGATTTTGCTAGCTAAGGAAATTATTTCTCAGAAAGAAAGTCATCTTGGAACCATGGATATAGTGGTTGAGCGCAATGCCTACGGACGCCAACTGGGAAGTTTCTATACTGAGGCCGAATGTAAGGGAGTTGGCAAGATTCCGATGATCTTTATTCGCGGGCCGATTATCAGTAGTCTTGGAGAAGATGCGGAAATACTAGCAACTGTAGATGACCAAATCGTTGCAGCCCAAGAAAAAAATATGTTGGTGACCTCTTTTCATCCAGAATTGACAGATGATGTTCGCTTGCACCAGTATTTTATCAATATGTGTAAAGAAAAAAGTTGAGAATCTTTTCTCAACTTTTTTACATGTAATAAACAATAGCGATGTATTGGAGTGCAGACGCGGCTAGGATAAAGAGATGCCAGATCATGTGGAAATAAGGTTTTTTCTTGGCATAGAATCCAGCTCCAACTGTATAACAGAGTCCACCAGTTACCATGAGACTCCAAAAGATTGGCGTTGTTTGACTGATAATGGCAGGAATGATAGCCAGAACCAACCAGCCCATAATCAGGTAAAGAGCAAGACTGAATTTCTCATTGACCTTTTTAGCAAAAATTTTATAGAGGATGCCGAAAATGGTCGTTCCCCACTGAATGGCAATAATCAGATAGCCAAACCAGTTATTCATCAAGGTCAATACGACTGGCGTATAAGAGCCTGCGATAGCCACATAAATCATAGAATGGTCGATGATTCGTAAAACGTATTTGTGGGTCGACCCATAGGCCATGGAGTGGTAAATGGTTGACGAGAGAAACATGAGAAATAGACTGATAACAAAGATAGAAACTCCAAATGATGATAAAAATCCATGTGCTTCGTAACTATAGGTGGATGAGATGGGGAGTAAGATGAGCATGATAACGGCACCCACAGCATGGGTTACGCTATTGGCAATTTCTTCTCCAAAACTGAGTTTTTTACTAAGTTTTAAGCTGGTATTCATTGAATTTCCTCCTCTTCTTTGCTAAGGATTAAGTCTAGAGTTTGATGATAGAGTTTGACCGTTTGGCAGCTGGTTTGGATAATTGGATTCTCTGGATCAATCCCATGGTTCATGTAGTCCACAAAAGCATCGTAGAGCTGGTCTGAGTTTGCATATGTGTGTAGAGTATTCAGTGTCTGAGCGATTTCTTGAATTGAAAAGACAGATTTGAGAGTAGTGATAGCAATCAAACGGGCAATCTGTTTGCGTTGGTATTTCTTCTTGTCAGGCTTTGTCAAGTAACCATGTTTGACATAGTTATTGACCATGGATGCGGTCAGGCCCTTTTCTTTATCTGGAGAAATGGGGGCGCAGACTTGATTGACATAAAGCAAAACCTGATCCAGATAGAGGTCAATGTTTGGAATGTCTTCCCACTTTGGGTAGGAAAAGATAGAATTCATTTCCAACTCCTTTTTATCTAGTTTCAATAACTAGATTATAAAATAATAAAAAACAAAAGTCAAGTTTCAACTGCTTGTAGAAAGCCCTAAATTATGCTATGATGAGAGAAACTAGTTAGAAATGAGGGGAAAAGATGGAGATTCGCTTAGCTTTTCCAAACGAAGTAGATGCAATCATGCAGGTGATGGAGGATGCCAAAAAGTGTTTAGCCAAGTCTGGTAGTGACCAGTGGCAAAATGGCTATCCAAATGCTGACATCATTATTGATGATATCATCTCAGGTCAGGCCTATGTAGCCTTGGAAGAAGGAGAACTGCTAGCCTATGCTGCAGTAACCAAGAGCCCAGAGGAAGCCTATGAAGCCATTTATGAAGGAAGTTGGCAGGGGGGAGAGTCGGAATATCTGGTCTTTCACCGTATCGCTGTGGCAGCAGATGTCCGAGGGCAAGGAGTTGCTCAGACTTTCCTAGAGGGCTTGATTGAAGGATTTGATTACCTAGATTTTCGTTCAGATACGCATGCAGAAAACAAGGTCATGCAGCATATCTTTGAAAAACTTGGATTTAGTCAGGTCGGAAAAGTTCCAGTTGATGGGGAACGCTTGGCCTATCAGAAATTAAAAAAATGAAGCAAAAAAAGTACGTAAAAATGCTCTACTCGTCGCCAATTGGAACCTTGTCCTTGGTTGCTGACGAGCAATATCTGTATGGAATTTGGGTGCAGGACCAGAAGCATTTTGAGAGAGGTATCGATACAGATGGGATAGAAATCGTTAAGGAACATCCTGTCCTCGACAAAGTTATTTCCTATTTAGATGCTTATTTCGATGGGGAGGATCAAGACTTATCTCTCTTGCCCTTGGCTTCCATTGGGACGGATTTTGAAAAGCGAGTGTGGACCTACTTACAGAGCATTCCTTATGGGCAAACAGTGACTTACGGTCAAATTGCTCAAGACTTGCAGGTGCCCTCTGCCCAAGCGATTGGTGGAGCCGTGGGACGTAATCCTTGGTCCATCCTCGTTCCTTGTCACCGTGTGCTAGGGTCAGGCAATCGTCTGACAGGCTATGCTTCGGGAGTCGAAAAGAAAGCCTGGCTCTTGCAACATGAAGGTGTAGCATTTCAAGAAAATAAAGAATAGAAAGAAAAGAAGATGTTAGAATTTATCGAATACCCAAAGTGTTCAACTTGTAAGAAAGCAAAAAATGAACTAGACCAACTCGGACTTGACTACCAAGACGTCCATATTGTAGAAGAAACACCAAGTGAAGAAGTGATTTTGAATTGGTTGGAAACTTCTGGTTTTGAAGTGAAACAATTTTTCAATACCAGCGGGATTAGATACCGTGAACTGGGCTTGAAAGATAAGGTGGGAAGCTTGTCAAAACAAGAAGCAGCTAAGCTTCTGGCTAGTGATGGCATGTTGTTAAAACGTCCAATTTTGGTGGAGAATGGTGCTGTTATACAAATCGGCTATAGAAAAAGCTATGAGGACTTAGGTTTGAGATAGTTTTTATCTATCTCCTTGATAGGTAAAATATATAGCATCCCTGTTTTAAAGTGTGATAAACTAGAAGATAGACAAAGTATGATTAGCCCGTAGCAAATAATTTGCTTGCGAGCAGAAGTATGATAGAATGAATCATTATCAGGAGAGGATGTTTTTATGACTGTTACAACATTTTTAGCATCAGATTGGTACCAAAGTTTGATGCAGCTGATTCCAGACGGTAAGCTTTTTAGCTTGCGTTCGGTTTTTGATGGGATTCCAAGGATTGTCCAACAACTGCCTACAACCTTGATGTTGACTCTTGGAGGTGCGATTTTTGGTTTGGTCCTGGCTTTGATTTTTGCCATTGTTAAGATCAATCGTGTTAAGATATTGTATCCCTTGCAGGCTTTTTTTGTCAGCTTTTTAAAAGGTACCCCAATCCTAGTTCAACTCATGTTGACCTACTACGGAATTCCTTTGGCACTGAAAGCCATCAACCAACAATGGGGAACTGGTTTAAATATCAATGCGATTCCAGCGGCACTTTTTGCGATTGTGGCCTTTGCCTTTAATGAGGCGGCTTATGCCAGTGAAACCATTCGTGCAGCTATCCTTTCTGTCAATCCAGGTGAGATTGAGGCGGCGCGCAGTCTTGGTATGACACGAGCGCAAGTTTATCGTCGTGTGATTATTCCCAATGCTGCGGTGGTAGCGACACCGACCTTGATTAACTCCCTTATCGGTTTGACCAAAGGAACTTCACTAGCCTTTAGTGCGGGTGTTGTGGAAGTCTTTGCCCAAGCTCAGATTTTAGGTGGAGCAGATTATCGTTACTTTGAGCGCTTCATCTCTGTTGCCCTTGTTTACTGGGTAGTCAATATCGGAATCGAGAGCCTCGGTCGTTTCATTGAGAGAAAAATGGCTATTTCAGCGCCAGATAGAGTAACTACAGATGTGAAAGGAGACCTTCGCTAATGATTAAGATTTCGAATTTAAGCAAATCCTTCTCAGGACAGACTGTCTTGGATCATCTGGACTTGGATATCCAAAAGGGAGAAGTAGTGGCCTTGATTGGATCATCTGGAGCTGGAAAATCAACTTTCTTGCGTAGCCTCAACTATCTTGAAACACCAGATAGTGGAACGATTCAGATTGACAATTTCAAAGTTGATTTTTCTCAGATTAGCCAAGAAGAGATCCTAACCCTTCGTCGCAAGTTGTCTATGGTTTTCCAACAGTTTAATTTGTTTGAACGCCGAACAGCCCTTGACAATGTTAAGGAAGGTTTGGTTGTTGTTAAGAAACTATCAGACGAGGAAGCAACAAAAATCGCCAAGGAAGAGTTGGCTAGGGTTGGACTTTCTGACCGGGAGCAACATTACCCTCGCCATTTGTCAGGTGGGCAGAAGCAACGGGTTGCCCTAGCGCGTGCCCTCGCTATGAAACCAGACGTCTTGCTCTTGGACGAACCAACATCAGCTCTCGATCCAGAATTGGTCGGAGAAGTGGAAAAGTCTATTGCAGACGCCGCCAAGTCTGGTCAGACCATGATCTTGGTTAGTCACGATATGTCTTTTGTAGCCCAAGTGGCAGATAAGGTTTTGTTCCTAGATAAGGGGAAAATTATCGAGTCAGGCACACCGGATGAAATCATCAATTATCCGAAAGAAGAACGGATAAAAGAATTCTTCGCTAGTTACAAACGGACTTATATTTGATATAATAGAAAAAGGAAAACTCAGTTAGTTGGACTAGCTGAGTTTACTCTTTAAAAAAGATAGAAACGAGAGAGATCATGCTGCTGCAACTATTTTCTTTATATTTCGAGAGTTTGATCTTAACGACCATTCTCGTCGTGATTTTTTTAGGGATTTGGATTGGATTGCGAGCTATGTCTGGTGTGGACAAGACAGCCAAGGCCCGTCAAGCTCATCTCTATGATATGATCATGATTGGGGTTTTGGTGATTCCAGTATTATCCTTTGCTGTCATGAGTCTCATTTTAGTTTTTAGAGCATAATGCTTGCTAAATAAACTTCAAACAGTTAGAATAAAGATAGTTACAACAAGAAAGAAGGAATCGAAATGTACGATACGATTATTATCGGTGCTGGACCTGCGGGTATGACAGCTGCCTTATATGCCGCTCGAAGCAATCTGAAAGTGGCTTTGATTGAAGGTGGTCTGCCAGGTGGGCAAATGAACAACACATCTGATATCGAAAACTATCCTGGATATGCCAATATTAGTGGACCTGAATTGGCAGAGAAGATGTTTGAACCTCTTGAAAATCTTGGAGTAGAACACCTTTATGGATTTGTTGAAAAGATTGAAGATCATGCTGATTATAAGAAGGTCATCACTGATGACCAAGTTTATGAAACCCGTACTGTCATCGTGGCAACTGGGTCTAAACACCGTCTTTTGGGTGTTCCTGGAGAAGAAGAACTAAATAGCCGAGGTGTTTCTTACTGTGCGGTCTGTGATGGAGCTTTCTTCCGTGACCAAGACTTGCTCGTAGTTGGTGGTGGAGATTCTGCGGTAGAAGAAGCTCTATTCTTGACTCGCTTTGCCAAGACTGTTACCATTGTTCACCGTCGAGATGAACTTCGTGCTCAAAAGGTTTTGCAAGACCGTGCCTTTGCAAATGAGAAAGTCAGCTTTATCTGGGACTCTGTAGTCAAAGAGATCAAAGGTGAAAGCCGAGTAGAGTCAGTTGTATTTGAAAATGTGAAAACTGGTCAAGTGACAGAGCAAGCCTTTGGAGGTGTCTTTATCTATGTTGGACTAGACCCTGTTAGTGATTTTGTTAAGGATTTGAATATTCAAGATCAGTCAGGCTGGATTGTAACAGATAATCACATGAAGACTACAGTTGATGGTATCTTTGCGGTTGGGGATGTTCGTCAGAAAGACCTTCGCCAAGTGACAACAGCAGTTGGTGATGGGGCTATCGCTGGGCAAGAAGCCTACAAGTTTATTACCGAACATAGTTAATCATAAAAAAGTTTCCAATCAGGTTGATTGGAAACTTTTTATAGCCGGTTTCGGAAAACTTCGTACATGAGAATGGCTGCAGCAACACTGGCATTAAGGCTTTGAACATGTCCATTCATGGGAATGGTAATCATCTCATCAACCTGCTTTTTGATGTTGCTCGAGATGCCTTTTCCTTCATTTCCAATGATGAGGGCGATTTTCCCTTTTGTATTCCATTTGTGGCAAGGAGTACCGTTCATATCCGTTCCAAAGGTCCAGAAACCTTCATCCTTGAGTTTATCTAAGGTTTGACTAAGATTGGTTACTCGGGCAATCGGTACGTGCTCAATGGCACCTGTGGCCGTTTTGGCAACGACAGGAGTAACTCCGACAGCACGGTGCTTGGGAATGATGACACCTGAAACATTGGTCGCATCAGCAGTTCTCAAGATAGAACCCAGATTATGGGGATCAGTTAACCCATCCAGAATCAATAGCAAAGGATTTTCTTCTTGCCGCGTTTTGGCAAGGATTTGATCGAGCTCGCTATAGGCAAATTCAGATACTCTAAGGACAAATCCTTGATGGACGGCACCTTCGGTCATTTCAGAGAGGGATTTTTTTGAGGTCCAAGAGATGGACACCTTTTTCTCAGCAGCCAGTTCCTTGACTTTCTCAACATTCTTCCCCCTTAAATCTTCTTGGAGGTAGAGTTTGTTTCCGGTGTTTGCAAGCAGGGCTTCAGTAACGGCATGGACGCCATAGACAATATCATTTGTTTTCATGCCTCTATTATAACACAAAACCCCGTCTTGTGAACAGTACCCCAAAAGTTAGACAAATCAACCACCCGCTATGTAGGCGCGCGTCGAAGGTTATACCAAAAAAACTCCAAACGCCATACAATAAAGGTGTTCAAGCCAATTGTAAAGCGAAAGGAGAAAACCATGGCACAGAAGTCTCATAGTTTATCACACACAAAGTGGCACTGTAAGTATCACATTGTGTTCACCCCTAAGCATAGACGAAAAGTCATCTATAATCAATATCGGAGTAGTTTAGGCGAAATATTTCATTGCTTGTGTAATTATAAAGGTGTTGAAATTATCGAAGGACACTTGATGCCAGACCATATACATATGTTAGTAAGTATTCCACCAAGGATAAGTGTTTCTAGTTCCATGGGTTATTTAAAAGTTTGAATATACAATATTCAGTGCACAATAAAAATTCATAAGATTTTCTAATAAAATAGAATTGAACGAACTAGTTACTAAAGGAAATCTTATGAGCTCCCATCATTTTACCATAGATGAGCGTGAAAGTATCCTCATTTACCATATACAAGGCCTAAATGCTAAGCTGCTCCATCGTCACCCTTTCAGCATTAGTCGGGAATGGAAGCGACATCTAAGAGAATATTTTCCAAAAGGAAGTGATATAACATTGGTTGATGAACAAACCATTTAGCTGTGGGAGAACAAACTTAATAATAGGTCACGAAAATATCTTAACTGGAAAACACCTTATGAAGTTTTCTATGAAGAAAATGTGTACTTAATTTGATAATTCAAGATATTTTAAAAAACCAAATCCTAGTGGACTTGGCTTAGTTTTTTAGATTTTATTGGCAGCCCAGACACTTACCGAAGTAGCTGAGACAGGGAATTGTCCATAACCTTCCTCATCAATTGTAACTTGATCTTGATGGTTTCCAAGTAAATCTACAAAGGTCTGGTTAGCCCATTCTTGGCCGACAAACATGGACTTGATGTTTTCTTGGTCATTTGAGATAAGGACTGCGATTGGGGATTGGTTTTCAGCACCTGAACGAACCCATCCGATACAGTTAGCATCGTCAAAGTAGTCTGTTTGCTCTCCATAGGCTCGGTCTTTGCGGATGGCGAGGAGTCGGTCAAGGACTTCTTTGAAATCTTCTTGGGCGTATTTTCCTGAAATACCATAGTAGTCTCCGTAAAATACACATGGAAGACCATCTTGGCGTAATAAAATGAGCGCATAGGCTGCTGGTTTAAACCATTCTTCGACGGTTGATTCGAGTGCCTGTCCTCTTTGAGTATCATGGTTATCAACGAAAGTGACAGCCTTATCAGGCTTGAGTTCAGCCAAGCTATCAGTAAAGATAGTACGAAGGTCGTAGCTTGCACCAGCTTGGCTGGCTTCAAAGAGGTTTTGGTGGAGACGAACATCGACAAGGTCAAAGCGTTCTTCCGTTTTCTCGAGATAGTCTAGGTTGGCTTCCTTGTCTGGATTCCAAAATTCCCCGAAAACATAGAAATCCTCACCGTATTTCTCCTTCATATCACGGATGAAATTGCCCATAAAGAAGGAATCGATATGCTTAACGGCATCCAAGCGGAAACCTGCCACACCAGTCGTTTCAATGAACCAGTCAGCCCAGTCATAGATATTTTGGATGACTTCAGGGTGCTTAAAGTCCAGGTCAGCGTACATGAGATAGTCGTAGTTGCCGTTTTCGTTGTCGACTAATTCCTCATTTGCCCAACCTTTATTATCTCCTTGGATCAGGTAAATGCCAGACTTACGGCGTTTGGCATCGTAGTCAGTACCAGTAAAGTGGTACCAGTGCCATTCAAAGTCATTATAGGTTTTCTGACGTCCATCAAAAGTGAAGTGGGTCCATCCGTTGATAGTAAAGGGTTCACTTAGTTGAACTGTACGGTCCTCAGGATCGACTTCGATGACCTGAAAGGCTTCCATGTGATCGGCAGCGGCCTTGTGATTGAGAACCACATCGGCCATAGGTTGGATTCCCTGTGCCTTTAGGGCTTGAATGGCTTGAAGATAGTCTTCTTTGAAACCATACTTGGTACGGACAGTCCCTTTTTGATTAAATTCTCCTAGATCAAAAAGATCATAAACGCCATAGCCCACATCTTTTTCATTGGTCGCCTTGAAGGCAGGTGGCATCCAGACATGACTGATACCAAGATTTGCTAGGTGTTCAGCGTCATCTGCCAATCGCGTCCAGTGTTGTCCGTCGTGGGGCAGATACCATTCAAAGTATTGCATAAGTGTCTGATTTTGCATAGTTTTTCCTCTTACTTATCAATGATGTGTTATATTCTACCATAAAGTCCAGAACTACGCAAACGTTTGCGCAATTTTTTCTATCCCCCTTTCTAGAATTGTCTATTTTTAGAGATTGCTCCCCCTCTCTCTATTGCTGGGAAAAGGGTTTTTAGGATAAAGAATAATATGACTAAACTTTTTAACAAAAGTGACACTTAGTAAACTAAAGTATAGATGGTTAAACGGTTTCTTTTTTGAGAATTGTCACAAAATTTGCTATAATAGTAGCTATGAATAGAATTAGGGTCAGCAGACGTGTTGAAAAAAAGCTAGCTAAGGGGCTAGTTCTTTTGGAAGCAAGTGATTTAACAGATATTGATCTGACGGATCAGGCAGTAGAAGTTTTTAGTCAAGACGGGAAGTTTTTAGGGACTGCCTATCTTTCTCAGCAGAACAAAGGCATTGGCTGGTTGGTCAGCAAAGAAAAAGTTTCTTTCGATCAAGCCTTCTTTGAAACTCTGTTTCGTAAAGCTAAGGAAGCTAGAAAGTCTTATTATCAGGATGACTTGACAACTGCCTTTCGCCTCTTTAACCAAGAGGGAGATGGTTTTGGTGGTCTGACTATTGATCTCTACGGAGATTATGTGGTTTTTTCTTGGTACAACTCTTATGTTTATCAGATTCGTAAGTTGATTATAAAGGCTTTTAAGGAAGTCTTTCCTGAGGTCTTTGGGGCTTATGAGAAGATTCGTTTTAAAGGTCTAGATTACGAGTCTGCCCATGTTTATGGTGAGGAAGCGCCAGACTATTTTACTGTTCTTGAGAATGGCGTGCTCTATCAAGTCTTTATGAATGATGGCTTGATGACAGGTATTTTTCTGGACCAACATGAGGTTCGTGGGAGTTTGGTGGGTGGTCTAGCCATGGGTAAATCCTTGCTCAATATGTTTTCCTATACGGCTGCCTTTTCAGTTGCTGCAGCTATGGGAGGCGCGAGTGAAACGACTTCTGTCGACTTGGCAAAACGGTCCAGAGAGCTGTCAGAAGCTCATTTTCTGGCAAATGGACTCAGTACAGACAACCATCGTTTTATCGTCATGGATGTCTTTGAGTACTTTAAGTATGCCAAGCGAAAGGGCTTGGCATACGATGTGATTGTCCTGGATCCACCGAGCTTTGCTCGCAATAAAAAACAAACATTTTCTGTGGCTAAGGACTATCACAAGTTGATTTCTCAGAGTCTAGAGATTTTAAATCCGGGAGGCATTATCATTGCTAGTACGAATGCTGCCAATGTTTCCCGCCAGAAATTTACAGAACAAATTGATAAAGGTTTTGCAGGAAGAAGGTATCAAGTCTTGAATAAATACGGACTTCCAGCAGACTTTGCCTATAATAAAAAAGATGAAAGCAGTAATTACCTCAAGGTGATTAGTATGAAGGTTAGTAGATGAAATTAATCGTTTCAGTGATGCCAAGAAGTTTAGAAGAAGCGCAAGAGCTGGATGCCACACGGTATGAAGATGCCGATATCATTGAGTGGCGTGCGGACTTTCTTGCAAAGGACGCTATTTTACAGGTAGCGCCTGCTATCTTTGAGAAATTTGCAGGACGTGAACTTGTCTTTACCCTTCGCACGCGAGCTGAGGGAGGAGAAATTGAACTGTCTTCCGAAGAGTATGTTCAAATCATCAAGGAAGTCACTCAACTCTATCAACCAGACTATGTGGATTTTGAGTATTTCAGCTACAAGGACGTTTTTGAGGAGATGTTGGATTTTCCAAATCTTGTTTTGAGTTACCATAATTTCCAAGAGACACCTGAAAACATGATGGAGATCCTGTCTGAGTTGACCAGTCTCTCTCCAAAAGTGGTTAAGGTATCTGTCATGGCCCATACGGAGCAAGATGTTTTAGACTTGATGAACTACACACGAGGATTTAAAACACTCAACCCTGAGCAAGACTACGTGACCATTTCCATGGGGAAAATGGGCAAGGTATCTCGTATCACTTCAGATGTGACGGGTTCAAGTTGGTCATTTGCTAGTCTAGATGAAGCGAGTGCCCCAGGTCAGATTTCTCTATCAAACATGAAAAAAATCAGGGAGATTTTGGATGAAGCTTGATGGCTATACACGTTTAGCTGCAGTTGTTGCAAATCCCATCAAACACTCTATTTCACCCTTCATCCACAATAGAGCCTTTGAGGCGACAGCTACCAATGGTGCCTATGTGGCTTGGGAGATTGAAGTGGGTGACTTGGCAGAAACAGTCGCCAATATTCGCCGTTACCAGATGTTTGGGATCAACCTGTCTATGCCTTACAAGGAGCAGGTGATTCCTTATCTGGATGAGTTGAGTGATGAGGCTCGTTTGATTGGGGCGGTCAACACAGTTGTTAATCAAGACGGAACGTTAATTGGATATAATACAGATGGCAAGGGATTCTTTAAGAGCTTGCCTTCTTTTACAATCTCGGATAAGAAAATGACCATTCTGGGAGCAGGTGGCGCGGCCAAGTCCATTTTGGCACAGGCTATTTTAGATGGCGTCAGTCAGATTTCAGTCTTTGTTCGTTCAGTTTCTATGGAAAAAACAAGACCTTACCTAGATAAGTTACAGGAGCAGACTGCCTTTAAAGTGGGCTTGTATGCTTTAGAGGATATTTCTGAACTGCAAGAAAAGATTGCCAAGTCGGATCTACTTGTCAATGCGACCAGTGTGGGGATGGATGGCCAGTCGTCTCCAGTTCCAGAAAGCATCAATTTGCCAGAAACTCTCTTGGTGGCAGATATCATTTACCAACCATTTGAAACACCATTTTTGAAATGGGCTAAAAGTCAGGGCAATCCAGCTGTCAATGGTCTGGGAATGTTGCTCTATCAAGCTGCTGAAGCTTTTCAACTGTGGACAGGAAAAGAAATGCCGACAGACGAGATTTGGCAGTCCTTAACAGAAAAATATAAATAGTGAAAAGGAGATCCTACTATGAAAATCAGAATCGATATTCCACATCATCCTTATGATATTCAGATTGAAAAAGGTTGTCTATCGCAAGCAGGTCAATGGTTGCGAGAGCTTTGGCAACCGCAAAAAGTGATTATCGTAACAGACAACCATGTGGCCTCACTCTACGCGGAGAAGGTCAAGCTCAGCCTGGAGGATGCTGGTTTTCAGGTAGCTGTTTTTGACTTTTTAGAAGGTGAAGAAAGAAAGAATTTAACTACTGTTCAGAAAGTCTATGAATTTTTAGTCAAGCAAGGTCTGACTCGTAGCGATGGGATTGTGGCCCTTGGTGGTGGTGTCGTTGGAGACCTGGCAGGCTTTGTGGCCTCTACCTATATGCGGGGCATTCACTTTGTTCAGATTCCGACTAGTTTGACAGCCCAGGTTGATTCTTCTATCGGTGGTAAAACAGGTGTTAATACTCCTTTTGCTAAGAATATGGTAGGAACTTTTGCCCAACCTGATGGGGTTCTGATTGATCCGCTTGTCCTAGAAACGCTCGGAAAAAGAGAGCTGATTGAGGGGATGGGCGAGGTCATCAAGTATGGCTTGATTGAGGATGTGGAACTATGGGCTCTCTTGACGGAGTTAGATGGTTCTGTTGAAAGCATTTTAGAACATGCAGAGTCTTTGATTGAACATTCTTGCCAAGTTAAGCGCAAGATGGTAGTTGAGGATGAGTTGGACAAGGGTGTCCGCCTTTACCTCAATTTTGGCCACACTATTGGGCATGCTATAGAAGCGACTGCCGGTTATGGAAAAGTCATGCATGGGGAGGCTGTCGCCATGGGCATGGTGCAGATTTCCAAGGTTGCTGAGGGGAAAGGCCTCATGCCAGAAGGAATAACTCAGTCTATTACAGCTATGTGTCAGAAATTTGGTTTGCCTGTTGACTATGAAAACTGGGATGTTGATAAACTTTATCAAGCTTTGACTCATGATAAGAAAGCGCGTGGGAACACCTTGAAATTGGTCTTGGTACCAGAGCTTGGTTCAGCGACCATTCACCCAGTTTCTCTGGAAGAGATGAAAGACTACTTGGTAAAATAAGGAGAACGTATGAGATATTTAACTGCAGGAGAATCACACGGCCCCCGTCTGACAGCTATCATCGAGGGAATTCCAGCTGGACTTCCTTTGACAGCTGAGGATATTAATGAGGACCTTAAACGCCGTCAGGGTGGCTACGGTCGTGGTGGTCGTATGAAGATTGAGAGCGACCAGGTTGTCTTTACATCGGGCGTTCGCCATGGAAAGACGACTGGGGCTCCCATTACTATGGATGTCGTCAATAAGGACCACCAAAAATGGTTGGATATCATGTCTGCGGAGGACATTGAAGACCGCCTTAAAAGCAAACGGAAAATCACTCATCCTCGGCCAGGTCATGCCGATTTGGTTGGGGGTATCAAGTACCGTTTTGATGATTTGCGAAATTCCTTGGAGCGTTCATCTGCCCGTGAAACCACCATGCGAGTGGCAGTTGGAGCAGTAGCTAAACGCCTCTTGGCTGAACTGGAGATAGAAATTGCCAACCATGTCGTGGTCTTTGGTGGTAAGGAAATCGATGTCCCTGAAAATCTGACGGTCGCTGAGATTAAGGAAAGAGCTGCCCAGTCAGAAGTTTCTATTGTCAACCAAGAACGAGAACAGGAAATCAAGGATTATATTGACCAAATCAAGCGTGATGGTGATACCATTGGTGGAGTTGTGGAAACAGTCGTCGGAGGCCTTCCAGTTGGTCTTGGTTCCTATGTTCAATGGGACCGAAAATTGGATGCTAGACTGGCCCAAGCTGTTGTTTCTATCAATGCCTTTAAAGGGGTAGAATTTGGTCTTGGGTTTGAGGCTGGTTACCGTAAAGGCAGCCAAGTCATGGACGAAATTCTCTGGTCTAAAGAAGACGGCTATACTCGCCGTACCAATAATCTAGGTGGTTTTGAAGGTGGCATGACCAATGGGCAAACCATCGTTGTTCGAGGTGTCATGAAACCCATCCCCACCCTTTATAAACCTCTGATGAGTGTAGATATCGAGACTCACGAACCTTATAAGGCAACTGTGGAGAGAAGTGATCCAACCGCTCTTCCAGCCGCAGGTGTGGTCATGGAGGCAGTTGTCGCAACCGTCTTAGCGCAGGAAATTCTTGAAAAATTCTCATCCGATAACCTAGAAGAATTAAAAGAAGCGGTAGCCAAACACCGTGACTATACAAAGAATTATTAAGGAGTCTCTATGGCAAAAACCATCTATATCGCAGGTCTAGGTTTGATTGGTGCCTCGATGGCGCTCGGTATCAGGCGTGACCATCCTGAGTATAAAATTTTGGGTTATAATCGTAGTCAGACTTCGAGAGACATTGCCTTGGAGAGGGGAATGATTGACCGTGCGACGGATGATTTTGCCAGTTTTGCTCCTCTGGCAGATGTCATCATTCTGACCTTGCCAATCAAGCAGACCATTGCTTTTATTCAGGAGTTGGCAGGTTTGAACTTGAAAGAAGGCGTTATTATTTCAGATGCTGGCTCGACCAAGGCTGCCATTGTAGATGCAGCGGAGCAGTATTTGGCTGGTAAGTCTGTTCGTTTTGTCGGGGCCCATCCTATGGCTGGTAGCCACAAGACAGGAGCTGCCTCTGCCGATGTCAATCTCTTTGAAAATGCCTACTATATCTTTACACCATCGAGTTTGACTAGTCCAGATACGCTTGAGGAAATGAAGGACCTACTTTCTGGTCTCCATGCTCGTTTCATTGAAATTGATGCCAAGGAGCACGATCGAGTAACTTCACAGGTTAGCCATTTTCCCCATATCTTGGCGTCAGGTCTCATGGAGCAGACAGCTGTCTATGCTCAAGAACATGAGATGGCAAGGCGCTTTGCGGCGGGTGGTTTTCGAGATATGACCCGTATTGCAGAGAGTGAACCAGGTATGTGGACTTCTATTCTCTTATCAAATCGTGAGACTATTCTAGAGCGGATTGAGGATTTCAAGGAACGCTTAGATGAGATTGGTCAGGCTATTAGCAAGGGGGAAGAAGAGCAGATTTGGAACTTTTTCAACCAAGCGCGTGAGCAACGTCAGGCTATGAAAATCCATAAACGTGGAGGCGTGGACAGTTCTTATGACCTCTATGTTGATGTTCCCGATGAAGAAGATGTCATCTTGAGGATTTTGGAATTGTTACGAGGAACTTCCTTGGTCAATATCCACATCAATGAAGAAAACCGTGAGGATGTTCACGGGATTCTACAAATTTCATTTAAAAATGCTCAAGATTTAGAACGAGCTGAGCGCTTAATTACAGAAAATACGGACTACACAGTCGTCATCAAATAAGGAGAAAATCATGTCAAATATTTACGATACTGCAAATGAACTTAGTCGCGGTTTACGCGAATTACCAGAATACAAGGCGGTTAAGGCGGCAAAAGATGCCATCCAAGCAGATGAACAAGCTAGCAAGATTTTTGCAGACTACCTTGCCTTCCAGCAAGAAATCCAAGTCATGGCGCAAACTGGACAAATGCCAGATGCCTCTTTCCAAGAAAAGATGCAGTCCTTCAGCAAGCAGATCCAAGAGAACACTCTTTTGTCAGATTTCTTTGCCAAACAGCAACAATTATCGATTTACCTTTCGGACATTGAAAAAATTGTCTTTGAACCTGTTTCAGAATTGTTGAAATAGTATTTTATCTGTATAAAAGCCAGAAATTTCAGGAATTTCTGGCTTTTTTGTGATAAAATAAGAAAAGTATTGCAAGTATGAGGTCCGCTATGAAACTAAAAACAAACATTCGCCACTTACATGGCAGTATCCGGGTACCAGGTGACAAGTCTATCAGCCATCGTTCGATTATCTTTGGAAGTTTAGCTGAAGGTAAGACCAAGGTTTATGATATTTTGCGTGGCGAGGACGTGCTCTCGACTATTCAAGTTTTTCGTGATCTTGGTGTTGAAATTGAGGATAAAGACGGAGTTATTACCATTCAAGGTGTTGGGATGGATGGCCTTAAAGCTCCGCAACATGCTTTGGATATGGGGAATTCTGGCACCTCGATTCGCCTGATTTCAGGTGTACTTGCTGGGGCAGACTTTGAAGTAGAGATGTTCGGTGATGACAGCCTTTCTAAACGTCCTATGGATCGCGTGACTATTCCACTGAAAAAGATGGGTGTCAGCATTTCAGGGCAAACAGAGCGAGACCTGCCTCCCCTTCACTTGAAAGGTACTAAAAAACTAACACCAATTCACTATGAGTTGCCAATCGCCTCTGCCCAAGTCAAGTCTGCCTTGATATTTGCTGCCTTGCAGGCTCAGGGTCAGTCAGTTATTATCGAGAAAGAATGCACTCGTAACCATACAGAAGATATGCTACAGCAATTTGGTGGCCATTTAAGTGTGAATGGTAAAAGAATCACTGTCTCAGGACCACAAAAACTGACCGGACAAAAGGTTATCGTTCCAGGAGATATTTCCAGTGCAGCCTTTTGGTTGGTTGCTGGTTTGATTGTGCCAGATTCTCGTGTGGTGCTTCAGAATGTGGGTATTAACGAAACTCGCACTGGAATTATAGATGTCATTCGCGCCATGGGTGGAAAACTAGAAATAACTGAAATTGATCTAATCGCTAAATCAGCAACCCTAACTGTCGAGTCTTCTGACTTGAAAGGAACAGAGATTGGTGGAGCCTTGATTCCACGCTTGATTGATGAATTGCCTATTATTGCTCTTCTAGCGACGCAAGCCCAAGGTGTCACAGTGATTAAGGATGCTGAGGAACTTAAGGTCAAGGAAACCGACCGCATTCAGGTGGTGGCTGATGCCTTAAATAGCATGGGTGCGGATATCACACCTACAGCAGATGGAATGATTATCAAGGGGAAATCATCTTTTCATGGTGCTAGAGTCAATACGTTTGGTGATCATCGTATTGGAATGATGACTGCTATTGCTGCCCTCTTGGTTGCAGATGGAGAGGTGGAACTTGACCGTGCCGAATCCATCAATACCAGCTATCCAAGCTTCTTTGATGATTTGGAGACCTTGATTCATGGTTAAGGTATTACTCGGATTTATGGGAGCTGGGAAATCCACAATCGCAAGAGGATTGGATCCAGACTACCTAGATATGGATGCCTTGATTGAGGAAGGCTTAGGAATGTCCATTGCGGATTTTTTCGCTGAAAATGGAGAAGAAGCCTTTCGTCAGGTGGAGTCAGAAGTACTGGCTGACTTACTAAAAACGAACCAAGTTGTGTCAACTGGCGGAGGGGTTATCATTTCTCAGAGAAATCGTGACTTGCTCAAGACCAATCCTGATAACATCTACCTAAAAGCAGATTTTGAAACTCTCTATCAACGTGTCGCAGCAGATAAGGACAATCAACGGCCACTTTTTCTCAACAACAGCAAGGAAGAGTTGCGAGGGATTTTTCAAGAAAGACAGGCTTGGTATGAGGAAGTAGCCAGTCGTGTTCTAGATGTGACCAAGCTAAGTCCAGAGGAAATTATAGAGGAGCTGAGATGAAAATTGCTTATCTAGGTCCTAAGGGATCTTTTTCGCACCACGTTGTGCAAACTGCTTTTCCTAATGAGGAATTACAAGCCTTTGCCAATATTACAGATGTTATCAAGGCCTATGAACAGGGCTTGGTGGACTATTCGGTGGTGCCAGTTGAAAACTCCATTGAGGGAAGTGTGCATGAAAGCTTGGACTATCTTTTTCATCAGGCGGACATTCAGGCTGTTGCAGAAATAGTACAACCCATTCATCAGCAACTGATGACAGTTCCTGGTCAGTTAAAAATTGAGAAAATCTTTTCCCACCCTCAAGCCCTGGCTCAAGGAAAGAAATTCATAGATGAGCATTACCCAGAAGCCCAGCTTGAAGTGACGGCAAGCACAGCCTATGCAGCCCGCTTCATCGCTGAACATCCAGACCAAGCTTTTGCAGCTATTGCCCCTAGAAACTCAGCTGCCGAGTATGGTTTGGAGCTGATAGCAGAAGATATCCAAGAAATGGAAGCCAATTTCACTCGTTTTTGGGTTTTAGGGTCTGAGATTCCCACTATCCCTTTGCAATCACAAACTGAAAAAATGAGTTTGGCCTTAACCTTACCAGACAACCTTCCTGGTGCCCTCTACAAGGCTCTTTCAACCTTTGCATGGCGAGGTATTGACTTAACCAAGATAGAAAGTCGCCCTTTGAAAACAGCCTTGGGAGAATATTTTTTCATTATTGATGTGGATTATAGTGCCAAAGAGCTGGTTCATTTTGCCAGACAAGAACTCGAAACAATTGGGATCCAGTACAAGATATTGGGAACCTACCCTATTTTCACCATTAGAGATTTAGGAAAGGAGAGCCTATGAGCAAAGAAAGCCCTTTAAGTCATCATGAGCAGTTACGTTATGACTACCTTTTTAAGAATATTCATTATCTAAATGACAGAGAAAAGAGAGAATTTGACTATCTGAAAAGAAAAATGGACGGCGAATCACCCTCTAATGAAAGGGAAAAAAATCTAGGGAAGGACATTGGAATTCCACAGTATTCCAATCAAAGTCGCTCGAATAGACATCAGAAATTTTCTTCTCTTCCAGAAGTAAAAAAGAAGAAACCAAGAAGATTTTTTAAACGAGTTCTAATTTGGCTTTTACTGTTGATAACCTGTGTGGCTGCGGGCATGATTATTATGTTCCTTCGAGGTTTCCAGTCGGCAACTACTAGCAATAAGCCAGCTGACGCCAAGGCAGCTCAAGTAGAGGTCTTTAATGGTCAAGATACTAAAGACGGGGTGAATATCCTAATCATGGGGACAGATGGCCGTATTGGTCAAAACAGTGCAGAAACTCGCACAGACACGATCATGGTACTAAACGTTAGCGGATCAGATAAGAAGATTAAGCTAGTCAGCTTCATGCGTGACAACCTAGTCTATATTGATGGCTACAGCCAGATTGTGAATGGAAAGAAGCAGAGGGATAACAAACTCAACGTAGCCTATGAACTTGGGGAGCAGGAGGGACAAAAAGGAGCAGAAATGGTTCGCAAGGTTTTAAAAGATAACTTTGATTTGGATATTAAGTATTATGCTCTAGTGGATTTTCAGGCCTTTGCAACTGCTATTGATACTCTATTTCCTGATGGGGTGACCATCGATGCTCAATTCTCAACATTGAATGGTCAGCCTCTGACAGAAGTTGCAGTCGGAGATGATCTTCATGCAACAGAAACAGAGTCGCCAACTCAAACGATTCGTGCTGGCAAGCAACAAATGAATGGCTCAACCTTACTTAACTACGCCCGCTTCCGTGATGATGATGAGGGAGACTATGGCCGTACCAAACGTCAACAGCAGGTCATGTCAGCTGTTCTTGAGCAAATCAAAGACCCGACCAAACTCTTTACAGGTTCAGAGGCGCTTGGAAAGGTCTTTGGAATGACTTCAACCAATCTACCGTATAGCTTCTTATTGACCAATGGTTTGTCAGTTATCGAAGGTGCCCAGAATGGTATTGAAAGGTTGACAGTGCCAGAACTTGGCGATTGGGTAGACGCTTATGATGTCTACGGAGGACAAGGTCTACTTGTCGACCAAAACAAATACCGGACTAAACTCGCCCAAATGGGAATGAGATAAGATGTATATAAATAAAAATCAAAGCTTTATTCACTAGCAAAAAGAGTAGATGAAGCTTTGATTTTTTACGGTATCTGATGGATTTTTAAGGCTTTTTTATGGTATAATAAAACGATATAACTCGTTATTG
>CALHBZ010000244.1 GCA_937930605.1 Streptococcus oralis | reverse complement strand
GATGGAGCGACCTTTAGCCTCTTCCGTCTCAAAGTAGCCATGGACTTGTACGACCTTTTGGCAGGTGTTAGCAACACGCCAGCTGCTAACAAGGTCTTGAGCAAAGAAGAAGTCTTGGAACGCCAGCCAAACTTGAAGAAAGAAGGCTTGGTAGGAGGTGGAGTTTACCTTGACTTCCGTAATAACGATGCGCGTCTCGTGATTGAAAACATCAAACGTGCCAACCAAGACGGTGCCCTCATTGCCAACCACGTTAAGGCAGAAGGTTTCCTCTTTGACGAAAGTGGCAAGATTACAGGTGTTGTAGCTCGTGATTTGTTGACAGACCAAGTCTTTGAGATCAAGGTTCGTCTGGTTATCAACACGACAGGTCCATGGAGCGACAAGGTACGCAATCTGTCTAATAAGGGAACGCAATTCTCACAAATGCGTCCAACTAAGGGAGTTCACTTGGTAGTGGATTCAAGTAAGATCAAGGTTTCACAGCCAGTTTACTTTGACACAGGTTTGGGAGATGGCCGTATGGTCTTTGTTCTCCCACGTGAAAACAAGACCTACTTTGGGACAACCGATACAGACTACACAGGCGATTTGGAACATCCAAAAGTGACGCAGGAAGATGTGGATTATCTACTTGGCATTGTCAACAACCGCTTCCCAGAAGCAAATATCACCATTGATGATATCGAAAGCAGCTGGGCTGGTCTTCGTCCATTGATCGCAGGCAATAGCGCTTCTGACTACAACGGCGGAAATAACGGTACCATTAGCGACGAAAGCTTTAACAGCTTGATTGCGACTGTCGAAGCTTATCTATCGAAAGAAAAAACGCGTGAAGATGTTGAGTCTGCTGTCAGCAAGCTTGAAAGTAGCACATCTGAGAAACATTTGGACCCATCTGCAGTTTCACGTGGTTCGAGCTTGGACCGTGATGACAATGGCCTCTTGACCCTTGCTGGTGGTAAAATCACAGACTACCGTAAGATGGCTGAAGGGGCTATGGAGCGCGTGGTTGATATCCTCAAAGCAGAATTTGACCGTAGCTTTAAACTCATCAATTCTAAGACTTACCCAGTTTCAGGTGGAGAATTGAACCCAGCGAATGTGGGCTCAGAAATTGAAGCCTTTGCTCAACTTGGAGTGTCACGTGGCTTGGATAGCAAGGAAGCTCATTACCTAGCAAATCTCTACGGTTCAAATGCACCGAAAGTCTTTGCCCTTGCTCACAGCTTGGAACAAGCGCCAGGACTCAGCTTGGCAGATACCTTGTCCCTTCACTATGCAATGCGCAATGAGTTGGCTCTGAGCCCAGTTGACTTCCTCCTTCGCCGTACCAACCATATGCTCTTTATGCGTGATAGTTTGGATAGCATCGTTGAGCCAGTTTTGGATGAAATGGGACGATTCTATGAATGGACAGAAGA
>CALHBZ010000243.1 GCA_937930605.1 Streptococcus oralis | reverse complement strand
CAGAGAAGTAAGCATCGATGATCAAACCAGTCTTTTCATGGAATTTTTCCACATAACCTTGGCTTTTCAGTTGCTCAGCCAAAGGAGCAGTTTGGCGTGATTGCCAAACGATAGCATTGTAGATAGGGAGCCCTGTTTTCTTATCCCAGACGACAGTTGTTTCACGTTGGTTAGTAATTCCGATTGCCTCGATTTGATTTGGTTTCACACCGCTTTCGATGAAAGCACCCGCAATAACTGACTGAACAGAGTTCCAAATTTCATTTGCATTGTGCTCAACCCAACCTGCTTGAGGGAAAATCTGAGTGAACTCTTTTTGACTAGAGCTGACCTTTTCTCCTTTTTTGTTAAAAATGATGGCACGAGAACTGGTCGTTCCTTGGTCAATGGCCATGATGTATTTTTCTTGTGACATGTGCTGTCCTCCTGATAAAATCTTGAGGGGGTTCCCTCTTTACAGTAACTAGTATACAAAATAAAGCGCTTTCTTGTTTATCAATTTTTTTAAATTTTTAAAAAAATGTGAGGAGATTGTGCGAATTTCACAAAAAAGACCTGAAAATTCAGGTCTTTTAGGCAAAGAGCATCTGACGAATCGTAGCTAAATCTTCGATGTCCAAATCATTTTTCAAATAGTAGACGGGTGTTTGTTCTTTCTTATGGATGGGGTTGTTGGTAACCAGCAAATCATAATGACGAGTACGGTCATAGGCTTCGATGCTAATGAAGCGATTGTACTCCAAATATCGTTTTAAAAGGGCCGACATTCTCGAAAAAACAAGGAAGCCTGCTGTTAGATCTAGCCCTATTCTCAGATGTTTACCTATATTTTCTGCCATATACTCCATCAACTGAAGCCATTCCCAGAGGATTTTCTTATCCAGATCCGTCCCCTGATGAAAGGCTGGCAAGGAGGCGAAAATTTTCTGAGCAATATCTCGAAAGTCATGCTCCATCAGCAAATAAGGGTGCCGATGCTCTATCTGATACTTGTAGCGATCTTGCAAGATATAGCCTTTGTAGAGATAAACTTGACCACAAAGCTGACTGAGTTCATAGGTAACATGGTCCTCTGTGTAGTCCCCCAGCAACTCCTCCTTCTTCATTTCTTGAATCAATTGCGTCAACAAATCGGCTAATTGCCCTCCGAAACCAAGGATATACTCCATAGTATGAAGGGGCAAAATGCGATGAGAAAGGAGGAAAGAGAAGAAAATCATCATCTCCCCATCCTCAGTTCCTAGAGGAATGTGCTGCCCACCAAAAAAAGAAGGAGTCTTTCTAAGCAAACGAAGATAGAAAATATTGTCAAAATACCCTCGCATTTTTTCTTCTATAACCTGAAATTGACAGGCGTTAACCCGAAGGCGCTGTTGACTGATATGATTCCAGAGAACCAAGTCTAATTTCTGACCCGAAGACAAGCTAGCACCGCAGATTTCTTCTAAGGTAGCAATATCCTGCTTTCTCTCCGCTTTCTGCATATGACTTTCCCACTCCTGACTGGACCAGACCTTGCGGAAAAGACAGAAATAAAAGTAACGAATCTGATGCTCCGGACCTCGCCAACGGCCATTTTGGATGGATAAGTCAAACTCTGACAAAATATGATTCAAGCTCGACAAATGGCGACCAAGCGTGGCCTCGCTAATCATCAATTCTTGAGCCAGTTGATGGGCTAGGAACTGTTGGTGATAGAGAAGGTAAACCAAAATTTGGTACTTAATGGCATTGTCTAGAAACAAGCTCCGAATCTCTCTCCCCTTTGTGGCAGTACCGACAGACAGACGCAGGCTTTCATCATCCAAGTGGATGGCCAGCTCTAACCCTCTTTCCAAGGCATTTTCGTTAATCAGAGAGATGTACTTGGTTAGAGTCGCCTTTGAAAAGCCTGTTTCTTCCATGGCTTCCTTGACGGTTGTCTGCGAATCTTGTAACAGAAAGGAAAGGACTAAAAATTGACCAGATTCTGCTTTTTCCATCAAATCACCTAAATACATTTGTTACCCCTTTCATTTTCTCCTTCAAGCATAGCATAAATCTTACAAATGCTGAAATAATCTGTTTCTCATTTTATTTTAAAGCTGATTTCCTCGTCATTATTCCTCAGAAACAGCAAACACACGACTCCCCCTTTGGGCATTTTTATGCTAAAATAGTAGCTATGGATAAAATTATTAAAACAAT
>CALHBZ010000242.1 GCA_937930605.1 Streptococcus oralis | reverse complement strand
CTTTTCACATTTCCCTTCGCCAGTATTAACTGTATCAGGTTCAATGGGTATCATCTCAGCCTAAAGCACCCCAAATGTCTTTATTATTTTATTACTGGACCAGTATAACAGAAAATGAAAGCCCTAGCAAGATATTTGACCGGAAAATATATTTATATAGTTTCTGATGACGATTTAATCTTTCTATACACGAATAAAAACCTCCACATTATGCGGAGGCAATCTGTTTTGTCAATACAATTTTAAGTCACGTGGATCAACTGGGAAGGTTGGATTGTAAGGATTGTGACGGAGTTTGAAGTGCTTGACATCTTCAATAGTCTGAGTTCCAGACAACTGCATGACCGTCTTCAATTCTGCATTCAAGTGCTCAAAGACCTGACGCACACCAACACTACCACCAAGTGCCAAGCCATAGATAACAGGGCGGCCAATAGCTACCAAGTCTGCTCCTGAAGCCAAGGCTTTAAAGACGTGTTGACCACGACGAACACCTGAGTCAAAGACAATAGGCACGCGCTTGTCAACTGCTTCTGCTACTTCTTGAAGTGAGTCAAAGGCAGCTGGTCCACCGTCGATTTGACGACCACCGTGGTTGGTTACCCAGATACCTGAAGCTCCCGCAGCAAGCGAACGTTCCACGTCCTCACGGCATTGTGGTCCCTTGACATAAACAGGAAGTCCTGAGTATTCAGCGATAAATTCTACATCGCGTGGAGACAAGCGTTGTTTAGCTGATTTGTAGACAAAATCCATTGATTTACCAGCACCTTCTGGCAGGTATTCTTCAACAATTGGCATACCAACGGGGAAGACAAAACCATTGCGCTTGTCGACCTCACGATTGCCCCCTACAGTAGCATCTGCTGTCAAGACAATCGCTTTGTAGCCTTCAGCCTTCACACGGTCCATGATGTGGCGGTTGATCCCGTCATCTTTACTAAAGTAAAATTGGAACCAGTGAGGTGTCCCTTGAAGGGCTTCTGTAATTTCTGGAAGATCTACAGTAGAGTAAGAGCTAGTTGT
>CALHBZ010000241.1 GCA_937930605.1 Streptococcus oralis | reverse complement strand
GTTTTGATGCCTCTACCAGCAATCCCAAGAACATTGCAGTCCAGACAGCTTGGGCGAACCAAGCGCAGGCTGAGGATTCGACAGGGCAGAACTACTATGAGAGTTTGGTTAGGAAAGCCTTAGACCAGAATAAGAGAGTCCGTTATCGGGTAACTCTCCACTATGCTACGAATGAGGATTTGGTTCCATCCGCTTCACAAATTGAAGCCAAGTCTTCGGATGGCGAATTGGAATTCAATGTCCTGATTCCAAATGTTCAAAAGGGCATCCAACTTGATTACCGAACAGGTCAGGTCACGGTGACAAACTAGAAAAAACGGAATAAAAATTGCTCCCTTGTCCGTCATTGATAAGGGAGCGATTGTATAAATTAGAAAATAATGTGATTCCTAGACTGATTTATGATATAATGGAACACAAGATACTATTTTAGGAGAAAGACCATGGAAGACCCGAGCAGTCAGGATTTGTTACTGCAATTTGTACTTTTAGTTGTATTGACCTTTTTAAATGCCTTTTTCTCAGCTACAGAAATGGCTATGGTGTCATTAAACCGTTCCCGAGTAGAGCAAAAGGCAGAAGAGGGAGACAAACGTTACGTCCGTTTGTTAAAGGTACTTGAAAATCCTAACCACTTTTTATCAACCATTCAAGTTGGTATCACGTTAATTACCATCTTGTCAGGGGCAAAATTGGCAGATACACTTGGCCAAGTAATCGCATCTTGGATGGGAAGCGGAGAAACAGCTTATGCCATTGCAAGTTTCCTCTCTTTGGCATTCTTGACCTACATCTCTATTGTTTTTGGTGAACTCTATCCTAAACGAATTGCTCTCAATCTCAAAGATGCTTTAGCCATTCGCTCTGTTCCGATTATTATTGGTCTTGGGAAGATTGTCAGTCCCTTTGTCTGGTTGTTATCTGCTTCAACCAATTTGTTGAGTCGTTTAACACCAATGACCTTTGATGATGCGGATGAAAAAATGACTCGAGATGAAATTGAGTACATGTTGACCAAGAGTGAGGAGACCTTGGATGCAGATGAAATCGAGATGTTACAAGGGATTTTCTCTCTAGATGAACTGATGGCGAGAGAAGTCATGGTTCCTCGGACAGATGCCTTTATGGTGGATATTCAGGATGATAGTCAAACCATTATCCAAAGTATTTTAAAACAAAACTTTTCCCGTATCCCAGTTTATGATGGGGATAAGGACAATGTGATTGGGATTATTCACACCAAGGCCCTTCTTAAAGCAGCCTTTGTGGACGGTTTTGACAATATTGTCTGGAAGAGGATCTTACAAGATCCACTCTTTGTCCCTGAAACCATTTTTGTGGATGACTTGCTAAAAGAATTGCGAAATACCCAAAGACAAATGGCCATTTTGCTCGATGAATATGGTGGTATGGCTGGTTTGGTAACTCTGGAAGATCTTCTAGAAGAGATTGTTGGAGAGATTGACGATGAGACGGATAGGGCAGAAATCGAAGTCCATCAAATCGGTGAGGACACCTATATTGCACAGGGAACCATGAATCTTAACGACTTCAACGATTACTTTGGTGTTGAACTAGAAAGCGATGATGTGGATACCATCGCTGGTTATTATTTGACGGGTGTTGGTACGATTCCAACAACTGAGAAAATTAGTTACCAACTGGTTAGCCAAAACAAGCAGATTGTCCTGACCAACGACAAGGTGAAAAATGGACGTGTTACCAAGGTGAAAGTTCAAATCACTGAAATAGAAAATGAAGAAGAAACAGAATAAAGGAGCTTAAGACACCATCAGGTGCCCAAGCTCCCATTTATAAAAAAAAAGACTCACGGGGAGTCTTTTGGTTTACTATAAGGCGGTAGACGGATTTGAACCGACGATCAAGCTTTTGCAGAGCCGTGCCTTACCACTTGGCTATACCGCCTCAACGTTTATTATTATACCTTGAAAATGATTCTACGTCAATAGTTTCTTAAACGAAAATCCAATTTAGGAAACTTTCCCTTTTTATGACAGACTTTAAAACCGAGAGAGAAAGTCTGAAAATCAGTCTTTACGGGCTGTAAATTTGCCATTCTAATTATCCAGATAGCAAACAAAGAGTGTAGAAATTTGACAGATGAAAGTTTTTTGAGAGTATACGCCTAAATATTCTGAAAATTCGTTTACTTTTTAGATAATATATGATATAATTGATGACAAACCCAAATTTTTTTTTAAGAGGAGTTAACAATATGAAAAAAAGTAGAGTATTTGTTGCGGCAGGAATTGCCCTATTAGCGACTAGCGTTCTAGCTGCTTGCGGTTCTTCAAAATCATCTGATTCAACAGCGCCAAAAAATTATGGTTATGTTTATACAGCTGATCCAGAAACATTGGATTACCTGATCTCAGGAAAACAAAGTACCAAAATTGCCACTTCAAATGGTATCGATGGCCTTTTTACAAATGACAAATATGGGAATTTGACTCCTGCAGTTGCAGAAGACTGGTCAGTCTCAAAAGATGGTTTGACTTATACCTACAAGATTCGTAAAGGTGTCAAATGGTTCACATCAGATGGCGAAGAATATGCTGAAGTAACAGCCAAAGACTTTGTAAATGGCTTGAAACACGCAGCTGACAATAAATCAGCAGCTAAGTATCTAGCAGAAGATTCAGTTAAAGGTCTAGCTGACTATATTGCTGGAAACAATAAAGATTTTTCTTCAGTAGGAGTGAAGGCAGTTGATGATTATACTCTTGAGTATACTTTGAATAAACCAGAACCATACTGGAACTCTAAGTTGGCTTACTCAATCTTCTGGCCATTGAACGAAGAATTTGAAAAATCAAAAGGGGCTGACTTTGGTAAAGCAACTGACCCTACATCATTGCTTTACAATGGACCATTCTTGTTGAGAGGTTTGACTGCTAAGTCATCTATCGAGTTTGTGAAGAATGAAAACTATTGGGATAAAGATAATGTTCATATTGATAAAGTAACCCTTGCTTTCTACGATGGGTCGGATCAAGAGTCAATTGAACGTAACTTTACAAGTGGAGCTTATAGCTATGCTCGCCTTTTCCCTACAAGTTCAAACTATTCTAAAGTTGAAGAGACATACAAGGACAATATCTACTACAATCCATCAGGACCTGGTATTGGTGGTTTGGGTGTGAATATTGATCGTCAAGGATACAAATACACTTCTAAGACAACTGATGAAGAGAAGACTTCTACTAAGAAAGCCCTTCTTAACAAGGACTTCCGTCAGGCTTTGAACTTTGCCTTTGACCGTACTTCTTACTCAGCACAAATTAATGGTAAAGAAGGAGCTCCTCTTGCAGTTCGTAACCTCTTTGTGAAACCAGGATTTGTCTCTGCAGGTGAAAAAACTTTCGGTGACTTGGTAACTGAAAAGATGGCTGCTTATGGTGATGAATGGAAGAATGTAAACTTTGCGGATGGTCAAGATGGACTCTTCAACGCCGATAAAGCCAAAGCCGAATTTGCCAAAGCTAAAACAGCATTGGAAGCAGAAGGTGTGAAATTCCCTATCCACTTGGATATCCCAGTAGACCAAACCAATAAGAACTACATCGCTCGTATTCAATCTTTTAAACAATCTGTTGAAACAGTACTTGGTGAAGAAAACGTAGTTATCGATATCCAACAAATCACTGCAGATGAACTACAGAATATTACTTACTACGCAGCTAGCGCAACAGCAGAAGACTGGGATCTCTCAGGTGCTGTTGGATGGAACCCTGACTATGAAGATCCATCAACTTACCTTGATATCTTGAAAACAACGAATGCTGAACAAACAAAAACATACATGGGTTACGAAGGTGCAGATAATGCTGCAGCAGCTCAAGTTGGTTTGAAAGAATACGATAAGCTAGTTGATGAAGCTGCTAAAGAAACAAGTGACTTGAATGTTCGTTATGAAAAATACGCCGCTGCACAAGCTTGGTTGACAGATAGCTCACTCTTCTTACCAGCTATGTCATCAAGTGGTGCTGCACCAATCATTTCTCGTGTTGTACCATTCTCTGCATCATACAGCCAATCTGGAGATAAAGGTTCAGATGTATACTTCAAGTATATCCAGTTACAAGACAAGGTTGTAACCAAAGCTGACTATGAACAAGCTCGTGAAAAATGGCTCAAAGAGAAAAAAGAATCAAACGAAAAAGTTCAAAAAGAATTGGCTAATCACGTTAAATAAATAACTCTCAATAGAACTTTCTCTCCATGAGGAGAAGGTTCTTTTGGGATTTTAAAAGGAAACGATATGAAGAAATATATTTTTATGCGTGTATTGCGTTCATTGGTGTCTATCTTTCTGGTGACAACCTTGACCTACACGATTATCTATACAATGGTTCCTCGGAAACTGATTTTCAAGCAGGATACCAACTATAACAAGATTGCGACGACGGCTGATAAGCGGGACAATTATGAAAATACCGTTTATGAGCGGATGGGCTATATCGAGTACTACGATACCAAGGAGTTGCAAGAAAGAGCGAGCACAATGGACTCATCTGTAACAGTGGATGCCAATGATACCAATAAGGCAATCTACGAAAAATACATCAACCAACTTGGAAATGGTTGGACTCTAGGTCAGTTCACTGAGAGTGGTCAATTCTATGCGACTCGTGAAATTCCAATTTTTGAACGTGTTTTCAAATTCTATTCGAACTTGATTGATATTGATCATCCAAACAAGATTCAAGACCCTGAAAATCCAAACTTGCAACGTTATCTTCGTTTTGAAAATGATCCTGCTATTGGTTGGTCATTGGTTGGTTCAGGTACAAAACATAAATACCTTTTGTATTTCAACAATCAATTCCCATTTGTACACCAAAACTTTGTGAACATTAACTTGGGTGACTCTTACCCAACTTATGCAAACACACCAGTGCTTCAAGTTATCACACAAGGTCAAGGACAAACTAAGACATCAGAAGTTCAATTCCCTACGGGTAAAAAGACTTCATCTGTTGATATCTACTCTCGTACCTACAAATCTCCAAGTCAAGCAGACGCGCGTGAGGTAGCAAACTATGGTAAAGACGATCCGTACACAGCTACAGAAAGCAATTATCAATACCCATCTATGATTGCAAGTTCAGCGGTTGCTGGTTTGATCGGTTTGATTATTTCTTATGCTATCGCCATTCCTCTTGGTTCTGCTATGGCTCGCTACAAGAATACTTGGATTGACAGCTTCTCTACAGGTGCCCTAACCTTCTTGCTTGCTCTTCCAACGATTGCCTTGGTTTACATCGTTCGTTTGATTGGATCGTCTATTGGTCTTCCAGATTCATTCCCTATCTTGGGGGCTGGAGATTGGCGTTCCTATGTATTGCCAGCAGTTATTCTAGGTCTGCTGGGCGCACCAAGTACGGCTATCTGGATTCGTCGTTACATGATCGACTTGCAATCTCAGGACTTTGTTCGTTTTGCTCGTGCCAAAGGTTTGTCTGAAAAAGAAATTTCAAACAAACATATCTTTAAAAATGCCATGGTTCCTTTGGTTTCAGGAATTCCTGGTGCCGTAATCGGGGTTATCGGTGGTGCAACATTGACAGAAACCGTCTTCGCTTTCCCAGGTATGGGTAAAATGTTGATTGACTCTGTTAAGGCATCCAACAACTCAATGGTAGTTGGTCTTGTCTTTATCTTTACATGTATCTCTATCTTCTCACTCTTTGTAGGAGATATCTGGATGACCATGCTTGATCCACGTATTAAATTGACAGAGAAAGGAGGCAAATAATGTCAACAATCGGAAAAGAAAAATTTCAGTTCGTAAAACGTGACGATTTTGCCTCTGAAACAATTGATGCTCCTGCCTATTCATACTGGGGGTCTGTATTTAGACAATTTCTAAAGAAGAAATCAACAGTCATTATGTTGGGGATTTTGGTTGCCATTATCTTGATGAGCTTTATTTACCCAATGTTCTCAAACTTTGACTTCAACGATGTAAGCAAGGTCAATGACTTTAGCGCTCGTTTTATCAAGCCCAATGCTGAACATTGGTTTGGTACAGATAGCAATGGTAAATCCTTGTTTGATGGGGTTTGGTTTGGTGCGCGTAACTCTATCCTCATCTCTGTCATTGCCACTTTTATTAACCTTGTGATTGGGGTTATTGTTGGTGGAATTTGGGGAATTTCAAAATCTGTTGACCGTGTCATGATGGAAGTTTATAACATTATTTCAAACATTCCATCTCTCTTGATTGTCATCGTCTTGACTTACTCAATTGGTGCTGGTTTCTGGAATTTGATTTTTGCCATGAGTGTGACAACTTGGATTGGGATTGCTTATATGATTCGTATCCAAATCATGCGTTACCGTGACTTGGAATACAACCTTGCTTCTCAAACACTTGGGACACCAACCTTTAAAATCATCGTTAAAAATATCATGCCCCAATTGGTATCCGTTATTGTTTCTACGATGACCTTGATGTTGCCAAGCTTCATCTCTTATGAAGCCTTCCTTTCCTTCTTTGGATTGGGATTGCCTGTAACAGTGCCAAGTCTGGGACGTTTGATCTCAGATTACTCACAAAACGTTACGACCAACGCTTACTTGTTCTGGATTCCATTGACAACCTTGATCTTGGTATCCCTATCTCTCTTCGTTGTTGGTCAAAACCTAGCAGACGCTAGTGATCCACGTACACATAGATAGGAGTAGACATGATAAAAGAAAAAGATGTAATTTTGACTGCTCGTGATATTGTCGTGGAATTTGACGTTCGTGACAAAGT
>CALHBZ010000240.1 GCA_937930605.1 Streptococcus oralis | reverse complement strand
AATAAAACACCCCAAAAGTTAGATTTTTTCTGTCTAACTTTTGGGGTGCAGTTCAGACTTCCCTTGATTTTTTGATTTTATAGGTAACGTTCTGCAACGGCTGCATCTCCAGGGTAGGATTCTTTCACTCCATTGACGATTTGGTAGCAGTCAGCTCCCTTACCTGCAATAATCACGGCATCGAGTTCTTGGTCTGTAATGGCCATTGCCGCCTTGATGGCTTGTTCGCGATCGGCAATCTTTTCAACAGGATGGCTGATATAGCTACTGATTTCCTCTGCAATCTCCATTGGATCTTCATAGTTGGGGTCATCAGCTGTGAGAAAGACTTGAATCTCAGGGTGTTGATTGAGGAGGAGACCAAAGTCTTTGCGACGACTTTCCCCCTTGTTTCCAGTAGAACCGAGAACCAGAGCGATTTTTCCAGTTTGATGAGTTTCAACCACATTGATGAGTTTTTTCAGACTGTCCCCGTTGTGGGCATAGTCAATGAAAACCTTAGCTCCATTTTTCTGAGTAAGAACTTCCATACGACCAGGAACACGAGTAGTAGCAATTCCTTTTTTGATGTCTTCCAGACTAGCACCTAAACGGAGGCAGGCAAGTCCAGCTGCGACAGCATTTTCTTGGTTGAAATGTCCAATCAACTGGATATCATAATCTCCAGCTAATTTACCAGTAGCTGAGAAGCTAAAGGCTTTGGAGTTCTCAATTTGGTTATCAGATTGACTACCATAGAAGTCATGTTCTTGATGTTCTACTTGTTTTTTCAAGACTGAAAAATGGTCCATATCACTATTAATGACAACTGCTCGGCTATTTTTCATCAAAAGACGCTTATGATAGAAGTAGTCTTCAAAGGTCGGATGTTCGATAGGTCCTATGTGGTCAGGACTGATATTGAGGAACACTCCTACATCGAAGGTTAGACCGTAAACTCGCTTCACCAAATAGGCTTGACTGGAAACCTCCATAATAAGGTGGGTTCTTCCATTCTTAACAGCCTGGGCCATCATATCAAAGAGGTCGATGCTTTCAGGTGTTGTTAGGGCAGACTTGAAGAAAGTCTTACCGTCCAAGGTCGTATTCATGGTTGATAACATAGCTGGACGGTATTGCTGATTTAAGATATTGTAGGCGAAGTAAGCCGCTGTTGTTTTTCCTTTAGTACCAGTGAAAGCAAGGAGTTTCAGTTTTTCCTGCGGATTGCCATAAAATTCCATGGCAATCAAACTCATGGCCTTCTTAATATCGCTAACTACGATAACAGGAATGCCTACTTCATAGTCCTGCTCCGCCACATACCAACCGAGACCTTGCTCTATCGCTGAAAGAAGAAATTCCTTCTTGAAAGCAGCTCCTTTAACAAAAAAGAGACTATTTTCTTGTGCTTTTCGGCTATCGTAGCAGATGCTATCGAAAATGACATCACTGAAATGATAGTGGTAGTGTCCTTGGTCGATAATCTCGCGAAAAAGGCCATCTTTCTTTAAAACATCTAATACATTTTCAATCTTAATCATACTTTCTATTATAAACTTCAAGCCCGAATTTTACAAGTAACAAGGAAAAGTTTATAATGGAAGATAAGGAACTTTGTCCTAGTTATCAAAATTGAATGAGGAAGCTATGTCTAACGAAAACAATCACCAGCAAGCCCAGATGTTGCGAGGGACTGCTTGGCTAACAGCTAGTAACTTTATCAGTCGCCTGCTCGGGGCTATTTACATTATCCCTTGGTATATTTGGATGGGGACTTACGCTGCTAAGGCAAATGGACTCTTTACCATGGGCTACAATATCTATGCTTGGTTCTTGCTGATTTCAACAGCGGGTATCCCAGTTGCGGTTGCTAAACAAGTAGCCAAGTACAATACCATGCGAGAAGAAGAGCACAGCTTTGCCTTGATTCGGAGTTTCCTAGGCTTTATGACAGGCTTGGGCCTAGTCTTTGCCTTGGTCTTGTATCTCTTTTCTCCTTGGTTGGCAGATTTGTCCGGTGTAGGAAAAGATTTGATACCCATCATGCAGAGCTTGGCTTGGGCGGTCTTGATATTTCCGTCTATGAGTGTCATCAGAGGCTTCTTCCAAGGGATGAACAACCTTAAGCCCTATGCTATGAGTCAAATCGCGGAGCAGGTGATCCGTGTTATCTGGATGTTGCTGGCGACCTTCTTCATTATGAAGATGGGGTCTGGTGACTACCTATCAGCGGTTACCCAGTCGACCTTTGCAGCTTTTGTGGGGATGGTGGCTAGTTTTGCAGTCTTGATTTATTTTCTTTCCAAGGAGGGACTGCTTCAAAAGGTATTTGAAACACGGGACAAGATCAATAGCAAGCGACTTTTAGTTGATACCATCAAGGAAGCCATTCCCTTTATCCTTACAGGATCAGCCATCCAGCTCTTCCAAATCTTGGACCAGATGACCTTCATTAACAGCATGACCTGGTTGACCAACTACAGCAAGGAAGACTTGGTTGTTATGTTTACCTATTTCTCAGCCAATCCCAACAAAATCACCATGATTTTGATCTCTGTAGGAGTTTCCATCGGAAGTGTTGGCTTGCCACTTTTGACGGAAAATTATGTCAAGGGCGATTTGAGAGCCGCTGCTCGTCTAGTTCAAGATAGTATGACCATGCTCTTTATGTTTCTCTTGCCAGCAACAGTTGGAGTCGTCATGGTAGGTGAACCTCTCTACACAGTCTTTTATGGTAAGCCAGATAGTCTGGCCATGGGCTTGTTTGTCTTTGCAGTTTTACAGTCTACTATTTTAGGCTTGTATATGGTCTTGTCTCCTATGCTTCAGGCTATGTTCCGCAATCGCAAGGCAGTACTTTACTTTGTCTATGGTTCCCTTGCTAAATTAGTCTTGCAGTTACCAGCTATTGCCATTTTCCACAGCTACGGTCCCTTAATCTCAACGACTATCGGACTTATCATTCCAAATGTTCTGATGTACCGAGAGATTTGCAAGGTAACGGGTGCACGCCGTAAGATTATCTTAAAACGGACAATTTTAATTACGATTTTGACAATAGTCATGTTTATCTTAGTTGGTTTCCTACAGTGGATTTTAGGATTTTTCTTCCAACCAACAGGACGTTTGTGGAGCTTCCTATATGTTGCTCTTATAGGCGGTATAGGTGGGGCCCTCTATGGCTTCATGAGTCTAGCTATTTGCTTGTTGGATAAAGTAATCGGGAAATCGAAGGCAGAACGCTTGCGAGCACGATTTAAATTATCATAAAAATAAATTATAAATATAGATAAAGAAACAACCTTTCTGTTATATGAAGGTTGTTTTTATTCTGTTTTTATCAAAAAAGGAGTATTTTTTCTAAAGTTAATAGAGTGAAAATATGTTTTTTAAATTTTTGTTTAAAAAACTATTGACTAAATAAAACTTAAGTTGTATAATAAGTCAAATATTAAAAACAGGAGGTTCTGGAGATGAAAAAGTCTAAGGCCAAGTATCTGACACTGGCAAGTGTCGTGTTAAGCGCAGGTATCCTACTAAGCGCATGTGGGAACTCAACAAGTTCATCCAAAACATACAATTATGTTTACTCTAGCGATCCATCTAGTTTGAACTATCTGGCAGAAAACCGTGCAACAACCAACGATATCATTACGAATTTGGTGGATGGGTTGATGGAAAATGACCAATACGGTAACTATGTTCCATCATTGGCAGAGGATTGGACTGTTTCTCAGGACGGTTTGACCTATACTTACAAATTGCGTAAGGATGCAAAATGGTATACTTATGAGGGTGAAGAATACGCCCATGTAACGGCCCAAGACTTTGTGACAGGTTTGAAATATGCTGCTGACAAAAAATCCGAAGCCTTGTACCTGGTTCAAGACTCTGTAGCAGGTTTGGATGACTATATCAACGGTAAAACAACAGACTTTTCAACTG
>CALHBZ010000239.1 GCA_937930605.1 Streptococcus oralis | reverse complement strand
TAAAACACCCCAAAAGTTAGATTTTTTCTGTCTAACTTTTGGGGTGCAGTTCAAACCAATGCTTTTTCACTGAAACTGAAATTTATGAGCGATTGGTATTCCAGTATGCCCAACATCTGTATCGCTACAAAACAGAGACGGATTGCAAAGAAATTATTGAAATGAGGAAGTGTATTGGAGCAATGAAATTAGCGGGAAGTAACCACTTAGCAAAGACTTATGAAAGGCATTTAGAAAAAATTTTAGTAAGTAAAAGGTAATACGCAGATATGGGAAAGAATTTCAAATTTTTTGTTGTTATTGTAAAATTGTTGTTGTAAGCTTACAAAATAATTTTTAAGAGGTGACTACTATGTCTATTGAATTTACAGAAGAAGAGCTTCTACAAATGAAAGCTATTGATGATATTATGACACCAGCTGAAGATCAGCCAAGTGGTATCATCGTTGGACAGCAGCATATTACTCGTCGTAGATACTAAATAATGGAGGAGATAGCATATGATCTATGAATTAGAAGATGGGGAGATAAAACCAATAGCTGAAAGTAATCCAGTTCACACGATTTCATTAGTATCAATCTATCAACAGAAGATTAGTGATAAATTTACGCTTTTAATTAATTCTTTTAAAAATAAAGTATTAGTTGTAGAAAGTGATAAAATAAAGAACAATATGATGAATGTTGATTCTTTTCTAAGTGAATGGTTTGAAACTCCCTCTTCTGATTTAGATCACTTTACTCCTGATAAACTTTATGATGAAAAATTATTGTTAGAATCTAGGAAAAAGATTCAAATTTCTTTAGCGATTACTTACTCTTGTAATTTACGGTGTAGCTATTGTTTTCAACAAAAATATGATGGTTTAGTAAGAAAACCGATAACTCTCGGTGAGTTGGATGAAACACTTGATAAAATTACAGCGCTTATTAGGGAAAATCCAGATTTAGAAGTTTCTTTAGGCTTATTTGGAGGAGAACCCTTGTTGCCTAAGAATGAGCCAATACTTGATAGAATTTTTCAGTATTGTGTTGATAAGAAATTAAAAATAGACATAACAACTAATGGAATTTTCTTACCATACTTTGCTAAAAAACTTATCATTTATAGAAGTATTATATCGGTTATTGCAATTACTGTTAATACATTACCAGAAACATATAAAGAGATAGTTAAAATAACCAAAGTAGCAAATAATACAGAGAAATTATTAGCTATCACGGATTTATTGTTAGATTATGGAATTGTGATGGATGTTGGAACAAATTTTGATAAGACAAATTTATATTAATTAGTTCCAATTTATTCTTATTTTAAGGAGAAAGGTTATTTTTCAAGAGAGAATTTTCATTGGAATATAGGAAGAGTGGATGATCGGTTATTTGATACTGGATATGATGACTATATTGTATCTGAGACAGATATCCTTTTAGAGTTGATGAAAATCACCGAACAAGTTCCTCTAAATCTCCATGCAGGTTTTATTCAAACATGTAAAAATTTGACCGATAAGTTAAAGTTGTCCTTTAATGAAGCTCAAACCAAAGGAGTGTATAATTACTGTTGGAACGTATCTCCTTATGATAGAGTTTTCTATGTTGATAATGAACTCAATCTATTTAGATGCACTGTTACAGTTGGACGTCCTCAGTATATTCTAGGAAATTTGCGTAACATTGACTTGATGTCTTATTAAAACGAAACAAAGACTTTTTTAGATTATAAAGATTGTCAAAGTTGTGAAATAGGTGGTCTATGCTCGGGAGGGTGCAAATTATCCGCTGATATCGGTTTTTATAAACAATGTAAATGGGAAAAACAAGAATTTGAAAAATTTGTTAATCAAATTTTAATTCCAAAGTTGGAAATAAAGATGGGAGAGCTATATGTCTAATTCATTTATCAAGTTGTTAGTCTCTCAATTGTTTGCAAATTTAGCAGATATTTTCTTTAGAGTAACAATCATTGCTAACATATACATTATTTCAAAATCAGTAATTGCCACATCACTAGTTCCCATTTTAATAGGGGTATCCTCTTTTGTTGCGAGTCTTTTAGTTCCTTTGGTTACTAAAAGGTTAGCGCTAAATAGGGTTTTATCTTTATCCCAATTTGGAAAGACTATATTATTGGCGATACTGGTAGGAATGTTTATCGTAATGCAATCCGTAGCGCCTTTGGTGACCTATCTATTTGTTGTTGCAATTTCCATATTAGATGGTTTTGCCGCACCCGTTTCCTATGCTATTGTACCGCGCTATGCGACTGATTTGGGCAAGGCTAATTCGGCCTTATCAATGACTGGTGAAGCCGTTCAATTGGTGGGGTGGGGGTTAGGGGGACTCTTATTTGCAACAATTGGTCTGTTACCTACCACGTTTATAATTTTAATGTTGTATATAATTTCTAGCTTCCTGATGTTATTTCTTCCTAAGGCTGAAGTGGAGGTGTTAGAGTCAGAAACTAATCTTGAAATTTTGCTCAAAGGTTGGAAGTTAGTTGCTAGAGATCCTAGATTAAGACTTTTTGTATCAGCAAATTTATTTGAAATTTTCTCAAATACAATTTGGGTTTCTTCCATTATGCTTGTTTTTGTAACGGAGTTATTAAATAAAACGGAAAGTTACTGGGGATATTCTAATACAGCATACTCTATTGGTATTATAATTAGTGGCTTAATTGCTTTTAGGCTATCTGAAAAGTTCCTTGCTGCTAAATGGGAAAGTATTCTTTTTCCTCTTGTAGCTATGGCAATAGTGACACTGACTATTCTATATTTTTCAAACGCACAGATGTTTTTATTATTTTCAGCTTTAGTTGGTATGTTATCGCAGCTAAAAGAAGTGCCTGAAACTGTATTTCTTCAGGAAACAGTAGAGGAAAATAACTTGGTTAATGTCTATTCCGTTCTTGAAGTGATTTCGACATTAGCATTTTCAGTATTTGTTTTGCTAATGAGCTATATTACTGAGAATTTTGGTATTAGCATAAGTTTTTGGCTATCAGCCATTTGTCTGATGATAGAAGCTATTTTAATTTATATCAGACGAGATTATTTTAAATGAGAGACTGGTTAAAAAGTCTTGAAAAATTAGAAAAGCGCATAGTATCAGGTGTTGAAAAAAACTTGATATTGTGCGTTTTATTATGGAAAGATTTCCTTCATTGTCTCCTGAAATGGAGTTTTGAAATAGGATCACTCTATTTGAAATATGCATAGAAAAACCGTATAATTTTAAAATTAGCTTAAATATAATGAAAATCTACGGCAAGCAATTGAAAAAATACTATATAAAGTGGTACAATGGTAGAAAAATACTATAGTAAGAGTTCATCTTATTTTACAAAAATAACAGAAATGAATGGTTTTTCTTGATGAAACAAAGAAAAGAATTGTACCTTTTTCTTGGTCGGACAGCCTTGTATTTTCTTATCTTTCTAGGGCTGCTTTACTTCTTTAGCTATCTTGGTCAGGGTCAAGGAAGCTTTATCTATAATGAATTTTAACTTGAAGGAGAATTCCTATTGTGTCAAATAAACCAATAGTAGATATGATTGAAACCATTGAGCATTTTGCTCAGATACAGCCTAGCTATCCTGTTTACAATGTTTTGGGGCAGGAACACACTTACGGAGATTTAAAGGCTGATTCGGATAGTTTAGCTGCAACCATTGACCAACTAGATTTGTCAGAGAAATCTCCTGTGGTTGTGTTTGGAGGCCAAGAGTATGAAATGTTGGCAACTTTTGTAGCACTGACTAAGTCAGGTCATGCCTACATTCCCATTGACAGCCATTCGGCCTTGGAACGAGTTTCTGCTATTGTAGAAGTAGCAGAGCCAAGCTTGATTATTGCCATTTCAGACTTTCCGTTGGAGCAGGTTTCTACACCGATGTTGAATCTAGCTCAGGTTCAAGAAGCCTTTG
>CALHBZ010000238.1 GCA_937930605.1 Streptococcus oralis | reverse complement strand
CCTCTATATTCAAGCCCTAATGACTTGCATATCTGTGAAAGTTCATCACGATACCAGTAATATTTATTAAATTCATCAAAGGATGTGATTTTATCAAACTCGGGTCTGCTCTCTATCAATATAACACCTCCTTAAAAACAGTTTAGGTTTTCATTTCTAAATAATGGTATTTGGGTTTCTTTATTTTGAGAATTAGCAACGTTTCACTAACAAACTCATATACTCAGCGGTTCGAACTTACCGTATCATCAGTGAAAAAACAGTCCTCACGAAATAAAGGAAAGTCCTTCGTTTTTATATTGTCCCATTCGTAAACAGAACCAACAATGTCTCCAACTATTGCTCCAAGCATAAGATACCTCCTTTTATGGTTTTCTTCAATTCCTTACATCAAGCCTTCCAGCTCTTCCTTCACATATCCTTCTATATCTTCAATCTCTAAAAAGGATGGGTCCAAGTGCTACAAGAAGTGCCAATCTTCGCCGCCTATTTTTCTGTAGACAATCTCTTCGCCATCTTAACTTCCAAAATAGCTCCGATCGACTTCATACCCTATACTTTCTAAGAACACTTTTGCCTTGCGGAAGTTTGCTTCTCTTATTTTGATAGGCGTAAAAACAAGAACAGCTCAAGCCCACATTCGCTTTTCTATATGTTTAGTATATCATTTTTAAAGAAATAATGACTCGAAAAAAGCATCACCAAATACTCGGCAATGCTCGTAAGTTTTAAACTTAATTATTCTCCAATTGTGCTTGCAACTCTTTAATGCTATCTAGAGCACTCTGCAAATTATCGATGATATCTCCTGCCAATTCATCTGGTGATGGAAGATTATCTAGATCAGCTAGAGACTTATCTTTAATCCAGAAGATATCCAAGCTTGTCTTGTCGCGAGACATAATTTCAGCTAAGCTAAATCGCCTGAAACGGCCATAAGGGTTACTTTCTGACCAAGTTTCAGTCCGATTATGACGATTAGAGGGATTATAGCATTGGATAAAATCTTGCAAATCAGCATCAGTCATTGGATTTTTCTTAAGTGTAAAATGTACATTCGTTCTCAAATCATATACCCAAACCTCTTTCGTTTGAGCTTCTGGACTTGCTGGTTTCTTATCAAAAAACAGAACATTCGCTTTTACACCAGGACGGTAAAAGATACCTGTTGGTAATCTCAAAATAGTATGTAAATCAGTTGTTTCAAGCAACTTTTTACGGATAATTTCACCTGCTCCACCCTCAAACAATACATTATCAGGTAAGACAACTGCTGCTTTACCGGTTGACTTCAGAATCGTGTTGATATGCTGAATAAAGTTCAGCTGTTTATTGGAACTTGTCGTCCAAAAATCTTGACGATTATAAATAAGTTCTTCTTCTTCTTGCTCTCCGTCTTCATTCGTGAAAGTAAGTGAAGATTTTTTACCAAATGGTGGGTTAGTAAGGACATAATCTACACGATAACCTGGATCGAGTAACAAAGCATCTCCTAAGGTTACTGGCGCTTCTGTATAGATGTCACCAATATTATGGAGATATAGATTCATCAAGGCTGTCTTAAAAGTTGCTCCTACAATCTCATTTCCATAGAATGTCTTATCTTTCAAAAATTCTTTCTGTTCTCGATCAAGCGTATAATTACTTGGGTCAGAAATATAGGATTGTGAAGCAAGGAAAAATCCACCACTACCACAACATGGGTCTGCAATAGTTTTCATTGGCTCTGGTGCTACACATCGGACCATTGCATTGATAACAGGACGTGGTGTAAAGTATTGACCTGCACCACTCTTTTGGTCTTCCGCATTTCGTTGCAAAAGTCCTTCATATATTTCACCTTTTACATCACTCGACATAGCTACCCAAGTTTCATTATCAATCATCTGAACGATGCGATAAAGGATAGCTGCATTTGTGATTTTATTGGTAGCTCCCTTGAATATTTGACCGAGCATGCCTGGCTTCTCACCAAGTTCCTCCAAGGTACTTTTATACTGTGTCTCTAACTCTGCACCCTTTGCATTTTTGAGCTCTTTCCAAGTATAACCAGCTGGAACTCCAGTATCTCGGTTATATGGTGGATTTGAATACTCATCAGCCATCTTCAAAAAAAGCAGATAAGTTAATTGTTCCAAATAATCCCCGTGAGTTACTCCGTCATCTCGAAGGGGATTGCACATCGCCCAAACTTTAGAAATAATTGAGCTTGAATTTCCAGTCGCCATTATTAGAGTCTCCCTTCAAAGGCTTGTTTCAGTATGCTTTGACGCATAGCAGATGCTTGTTGTAAGGCATCATTTACAGTCTTTTCAATATTTTCATATGCCGATAATCTTGAATCAATTGCATAGATTATTTGATCTTGTATTTCCTTTTTGAAGTATGGTACTTTTATTTTCTTTATTTCTTGTGCATTAACGTTGTTTACACCACTAGTTGACTTAGAAACATTTTCAATATATCTCCTAGCGTCATAGGAAGATAAGTACCTTAACAAATATTTAGGCGACAATTTTTCGTGGTCACTAATACGAATTCGTATTAAATATCCAGCAAATAATCCTGATACATCCTGTTCTCGTACCATTGCGGCTGTTCCGACTATAGAGGGACTGCCATTAGAACGAATAATTAGAATATCACCGTATTTTAACGATAATTTTTCAATTTCATCCTCGTCAAATTTCGCATATTTCAAGTCTGATCTATCTAATGTTCCTGTGGATGCATCTATATTTGGTATTCTATAAACCTCTGTATAAGCTTCAATATCATTTTGATAATCGCATTTTTTTGAAGTTCCATATCTTGGATGTTCAATAAAAGAAGCTAGTTCTTTAATTTCAGGATCACCATTATTGGTTAGTTTTCCGTCAAATGCATTCTTTAATACAGCTTGTTTATACACTTCTAGCTGTGCTTTTGTCGCGTTCAAAGTATCCACAGCATTATCAAGATCAGAGAATAGTTCCTCAATTTTTGCAACAATGCGTTCTTGTTCTTCTATAGAAGGGTAGGAAATCTCATAATTTGTGAAATTAGACATCCTAACATATTTAACTGTTGATCCAAATTTTTTCTGAT
This sequence comes from Streptococcus oralis, assembly GCA_937930605.1. GTDB lineage: Bacteria > Bacillota > Bacilli > Lactobacillales > Streptococcaceae > Streptococcus > Streptococcus oralis_CO. Next base: position 15,563 of record CALHBZ010000238.1, on the reverse strand, counting down.
CATTAAAATTACGCCAGTATAATTGCATATGATAAAACAAGTACTTTGGTAAGATCGTTATATCATTCAAAACGTATGTACGTTGATATGCATCAAACTCACCATCATAATAGAAAACTAATCCAATATCTCCATTTCCAGGAACTATAACAGATTCTCCTGTAAATGAATATGTATCACACATTGAATATTGATTAGAACATGTATAGAATCGATACTTTCCTTCTTTATTAGCGTGATTTGCATCGTGTTTACCTGTTTTTATTGTGCATATATCTGGTAATTTAGCTTTTGTATATTTCATATTTTTTACCATTCTTACGCCACTAATTCTACATTCATTTCATATAATATATTTTTATAGTTATCACCAAATGCCTCATAGAAACCAATTAATCCACCTTTTCGATCGAATGGAGTGTAATCAAAGTCTTCTTCTAAAATACTTAAAGAAGAAATAATGTGTTCCTTAATCAAACGCAACCATTCCATCTGCTCTTCTGTGAATTGCAAATACCCTGCATTCTTTTTAAAGGTCCAGTCCTTAAAGTTTTGGTTCACACAGTCTGCAAAGGGCGACAATTCAGTTACTACTCCCATTTCATAACGAATTAATGAAATCAAATCCGTGATTTGTGCTATTGTGCTACGTTTTTTCACTTTTTCAACATCTTTAGTCGCGTACGCTTCCCAAACTCGATCCACAGTTAAGTTTTTCTGTTGTAATGTCTCATACAAAGCTTTCAATTGCTGGATAACCATTGGTCTATCTTTATAGGATTCGTTGTAAATGATGCGCAATGCAATAATCTCATCCTTATTCTCCTCAATAAATTCACGGAAAGTAAGAATGGTTTTGCTGACATTTTCATCTTTTTGTGAATCATATCCAGCAAACAAGACTGAATCAATATTCACACTATCAATTATTTGCGTATGGTTCTTATGGACATTCTCAATAAAATCTCGAGCATCTGGGTTAAAGAATGGATCAGTCGCTTCTCTCAGCAAAGATTTTTGAGCTTTTTTGATTTCTTTTTCATTTGGTGCGTCCGAACTAGCCAACTCTTGTGCTCGCTCAAAAATAGTATCTTCATCATGGGCGTGTAATAAATTGTAAGCTATATCACGCGCTGAAGCACCCACGATTACAACAAAATCTTTCTGCTCCTTCTTGGTTAATCTCTTATCCAGTCTTGTAATGCGTTCTGCCAGTGAATTCAACGTGTCTTCACTATCATCACCTAAAGCAACATTCAGCATCAACTCTTTAAGAGAAATACCCAATTTTCGCTCAAATGACTTTGTTTCTATTTTCTTAGAATTCGTAACACCTACCGCATCTACAATAACAAAGTGATCCTTGCTTTCAGTAGCTGACGGAGAAACTTTTTTTAAGTCTTCCAAGCTCAGTGTACGTGTGCCACGACCAACCATTTGTTCATAGAAGTTTTTACTTCTTACGTCACGCATGAAAATCAAACACTCAAGTGGTTTGATATCTGTTCCTGTAGCAATCATATTCACTGTGACTGCAATACGAGGATAGAAGTCATTTCGAAAAGAGGTCAATACCGTATCCGCATCCTTGGCAGCATGGGTAATTTTCTTACAGAATTCATTCCCTTCTCCGAATTCTTCACGAACAATATTGATAATATCATCTGCATGACTATCCGTCTTAGCAAAAATCAGCGTTTTAGGAACTTCTTTTCGATACGGAAAAAGTTCAGTCTCTAACTTTTCCTTAAATGTTCTAATGACTGTACGAATTTGACTTGGATTTACGACACTTTTATCTAACGTACTTTTATCATACTCGATGTCTTCATCCATCTCCGCCCAGCGTTTTTTCCGACTCTTACGTTCACGATACTCAATATATCTCTTCAGAATCTGACCACCTTTTTGAGTAACCTCTGTATCAATATGGTAAATGTCCTCCCCAACATTGACACCATCAATAATGGCTTGTTCACGTCTGTACTCACTGACTAGATTTTCATTAAAGAAAGCAAAAGTTCTTTTATCTGGTGTAGCAGTCAAACCAATTAAAAAGGCATCGAAATAAGTTAAAACCTGTTGCCAAACATTATAAATCGAGCGATGGCACTCATCAATAATGATACAATCGAAAAACTCTGGAGGGTATTTTTCATTATAAACAACCTCTTTAGGTGTTTTGCTATCTGCGGTAACATACGTTTCCAATGACTCTTCTTCATCAGTATCATCCAAATCTTCTTCTTTTAGAATGGAATACATCCGCTGTACCGTACTAATACATACTTGGACATCATTTGGTATGTAAGAACTTGATAGACGCTTAACACCGTATAATTGAGAGAAACTTCTTGGATCATCATTTGGTTTATAGGCAAGAAATTCTGATTCAGCTTGCTCGCCTAGACCTTTAGTATCCACAAGAAAAAGGATACGTTTCATTTTTCCATATTTCAAGAGACGGTAGGCTTGTGTAATTGCAGTAAAAGTTTTACCTGCTCCTGTTGCCATTTGAACCAAAGCACGAGGTTTGTTTTCTGCAAAAGATTGGTTTAGATTAGTAATCGCAGTAACCTGACAATCACGAAAACCTGTCTCATCAAACTCTGGGACCCTTTTCAAGTTATTTCGTACGGTATCATCTTGTTCTAACAACTCTTCCAAAAATTCAGGTCTATGAAAAGAAAATACTTCACGAGAGCGATATTTCTCATCTTTATAATCCGTAAAACGAATTAGTAAATCTGTTGCTTCATAGGCAAAACGAATCTCAGGTGATTTTTTGATTCTCTTAAATTCACTCTCTGCATAGCGCTTAGATTGATTTTCAACAACAGTAATATTTTCGCCTTCATCTGTAGGTTTTGCTTCTACTACCCCAACAGCTTCACCATCAATAAAAAGGACATAATCTACTGGTCCTGTATCCGTTGCAAATTCTCGAACGGCAACTCCCAATGAAGCCCGCGGATTTAATTCCTCCATTTTTTGAAGTGTCCATCCAGCTTCTTCTAATTTTTTATCAATAATAATTCTAGCTTCTTGTTCTGGTGTCATTTCTCATTCTCCTAAAGCTCAAAAAGAGCTTTCATTCAAAATTGTTGAAGGACTAATAGGATTCCTTTATGGTGAAAGCATAAAGGAAGGGTACCCTTCCTTTATGGTGAAAGCATAAAGGAAGGGTACCCTTCGCAATTTTTTATTTAAGTATATTATATCATTTCGAAACTATTTTTTCTATTAAGCCGACATCGGATAAAGCAATAATACAACTGATTTTTCGAGACTAATAATCAATTAAAACATCATCAAATTCTAATAATAATCCATCCGAAATAAATAATAAGGTATTGAATACTTTTAAAAATTGTAATTCTGAAATTTCCTTATCCCAGCGACCATGTCCAATCATATGTCGATTAGATTCATCAAGTGTAAACATTTCCGTATATTGAAAAAAATTATATAGCCATTTAAATAAACCAAAATAGGTCAAGGAATGTTTTTCTATTTTATCCTCTATCCCCTTTACAGCTCTATATCCGACTATATTTCTCTTTCTGCTTGTACCATCTTCTATGCTTAACTCTTCAGCTATTCTGTTTACAGCACCGTCAATAGCTAATGTAGCAAGAGTATAAGCTGCGTAATAATTTTTGCACTTGTAACAGTCATACATTGAATCAATCAGATAAGAAGAATACCAATGGTACTTACTTAGTTTCTCAATTGTATCTTTGTTATCTAAGTCCCTTTTAAGTAATTCTACCCACTCGTTTTCAATTTCAGATATATCAGCAGATTTCAAACGATCGAATGTATTACCTACAAAGTAATATACGACCCATCCCTTATCTGCTGTTTTTTCAATATGAAATTTTATATCTTCATATTCTTCATCTGTATAAGGTTTTGGAATTTTTTGGACTATCTCACCTAACCCAGAAATAATATCAGCATAATTTATCTGAGTAGTTTCGACAATCCTTTTAGCAGATTCAGAAATTACTTGGATTGATTTTAAAGTTTGAGGTGAAATAGCTTTATTGTAAACAACCAAGGCTTTACTCAATGATTCACCTAAAACAATTGCCATTTTAGACAATTGTGAATTGTAGTGATAAGAAATTTTAGCAATATCTTTATAAACAGATAACTCCATAAGTGTCTTAACACTATTTGCAACACCTTCTACTTGAGGAGTTAATGATATAGTTGGATTTTCAACCGTTACGTCTTCAATTGTTTTTTTATCATCAATAACTTCGTCTTGATTAACTTCTTTATTTTAATCCATAAATCAATTATATCATCTGTTAATAAAAAATTCCCACTAAGAAAATACTTAATGGAGATAGTTTATAAACTTAAATCATCCCAAACTAAGCCAAAGTATCTTTGATTGCTTCTTCTTTTTCAGGGGGACTAGTTGGAACACGTTGATTGCCTTCCTCCTTGCTTGATTTGTTGAAGTTCTCACGTTCGATAAAGTCAAACTGTCGTTTCACTTGTGCAATGTAGAGACCAGAAACCTTGAAACCATATTTCTTCAAAATATAGTCTTTGATTTCAAGATAAGTCGCATCCTTTCTGATGGAAAGTGACTCAATATCTTCTTCATTAATTTCAAGTTGGATATGGTTGTCGACATCTAGTTTGGACAATAGCGCAACGTGATGCGTTTGTGGACTCAAAAGGTAAGGGGAGTTCAAAGCTTCAGTGGAGCTTTGAAGCATCTCGCCTTGAAATGTAAAAGCGAGATGTTTAGCTGCGTTTCTCTAACAAACTTACACACTCAACATGGTGCGTCTGTGGAAACAAATCCACCGGTTGTACTTTCTTCAATTCGTATCCCAACTCTTGGTAGAGTTTGATATCACGCGCCATGGTTGCGACATTACAAGAGATATAGGCAATGCGGTCAGCTCCAATTTGGCTACTTGCCTTGATAAAGCTCTCGGTCAAGCCCTTACGTGGTGGGTCGACCAAGATAACGGTTGGTTGGATGCCTTCCTTGAGCCAATTCTTCATGGCATTTTCAGCTGTGTCGCAGACATAGTGGGCATTTGTGATATTGTTTAATGTAGCATTCTTCTGGCTATTCTCAACTGCTTCTGGGATGACCTCAACTCCATAGACTTCTTTAACATGCTTGGCAACAGATAATCCAATGGTTCCAATACCAGAATAAGCATCGATCACCACATCATCTTCTCTTAACTCCGCAAAGTCAATGGCTGTTTGATAGAGTTTCTCCGCCATTTCAGTATTGACTTGGTAGAAGGCTGGTCCAGAGATTTGGTAGTCATTTCCCAACATCTGGTCCGTAATATAGTCTTGACCATAAAGAGTCTCCCACTCCTTACCAAAAATCGCATTGGTATTTCGGTCATTGATATTCTGCATGACAGAGACAATCTCTGGGAACTGCTTGATAACTTGTTCAATCAATTGCTCCACTCGGAAAATTTTAGGACGTGTAGTCACTAAGATAACCATGATTTGTCCTGAATGATGCCCACGACGCACAACGAGGTTCCGAATCAAGCCAGACTGTTCCTTTTCGTCATAAGGTTTCAAATCATACCGACGAAGTAAGTCACGTAGGACTACTACAACTTGATCGATCACTGGATCTTGGATAAAGAAATCTTCGAGTGGCATAAGGTCATGCGAATTCTTACGGAAAAAGCCAGTTTCCAAGACACCATTCACTCGACGAACGGGCACCTGCGCCTTATTGCGATATTTGACTGGATGTTCCATACCTAGTGTCTCAGCGACCTCTACATTTCTAATGCCAGCAATTTTGTAGAGACTATCCTTGACTTGCTTGGTTTTAAACTTGAGCTGCTCTGGATAGGCAAGATGCCCCAAATCAGCGATACCTGAACGCAGATAAGCCAGGTCAAGGTCTAGATTACGATGAGGTGACTGAACAAGGTATTCTTCAACCTTCCCAAAGCCAATCTTTTTATTGACTTTAAGGACACGCATGAGGATTTTCTCAGTTGGTAGAGCATTCTCTACAAAGAAAACCAAACCTTCTACCTTGGCCACCCCAGCACCTTCATGGGTCAAATCGACAATTTCAACTTCTACAATATCATTTTTCTTTAACATATTTTTCACTTTCTATCGGCCGACAAAAAAAGACGGCAACATTTCTGTTACCATCTATTATATCATGAAATGACCTAAGCACCAAAACTCTTGAAGAAGTTGACAATGGCTTGCCAAAGTGAGCTAAAGAAGTTGCCCCCTTCTTCTAGCGCTTTATTGGCATCAAAGTTGAGGTTGATGTTTTTAAAGCTATCTCCGGCTTGGGAAACAATGCTTTGTTTGAGGTCATTTAGAGTTTTAGTGAAATCAGCATTGTTCAAAATGTCACTCTTCGAGAGGTTGAGGGCAAAATTGATGATGATATTGACCTGGTTTCCTGTTATAACCTGATCGAGTTTGTAGTTTTTTAGCGTGTCTTCAACGATTTTGCGAACATCTTCTTCTGTCAGACTTCCTTTGGCTTCTTTTGCCTTTGCGATTCCTGCCTTGATATCTGTCATAGCCGCATTGAGCTTATTGGCATCGTAACCTGACTTGTCCTTGTTTTCAACATTGATATCTGACAAGGCTTTTAGCTCCTCTTGGGCCAAGTCTTTATTGGCTTGTGGTACTTTAGCACCATTGGCCTCTAACGAGTAGTAAATCCCTGCTAGGGCGCTCTCACCTGTAACTGGAATAGGAGCTGCAACTGTGATTTTAGCATGCTCGACTCCCAGGGTCACTGCTGCATTTCGGTACATATCCTGCGTCACCTTGGTGATATTTTCAGGCGTTTCAATCTTGACTTCTAGAGGCGACTTATCCCCCAGCTTTTGAATCTTAGCTGACGAATAGAGTTGTAAACTAGCATCATTAGCCACATTCATAATTTTCGAATAGATATCAGGTGTCATGGTTTTGATATCTTTGGTATCTTTCGATGCGTCATAGCCAAGTTTGCTAAGTGTTTGATTTTTCTGGTCTTCAGATAGAGAAGAACCTAGAACATATTCAGGTTGTACATAGGTTTCATCGATTACTTTTTGAACATCTGTTGCTGCGTGGACGCTCGTCATAGCTGTTGCTGCCCATAGAACTGCAGCGCTTGTTAGAAAGAATTTCTTTCTCATGGGATATTTCCTCCTTCACCTTTCTAGGGTAATAAATCAATCTTAAAGAAAACTTATAGTGAAAAACACCTGGCAAAACCAGATGTTTAAAAGAAATTAAAGAATTTCATAATATAAAGATTGAATCGAACCTGTCTAGAATAATAATAATTCCCACCATTTTCATAAAGTTCTGCTCCGTGGAAGATAGAAATCGGGTTGATATAGGTGTAAGTTTTTCCAGTTGTATTTCCAAGAATGGGAGCGACGGTTTCACGAGAATATTGTTTGGCCAAGGCGAGAGTGTTTTCCTTGCCATTTTGAGCAATAAAATCGATATAAGCAGGACCAAAATTATAGGCTTGCACAGCTGTCCAAACATCAACGCCCTTTTCCTGAGCTAGATAAAGGTTCTCTGTTAGAGTTTGAATCCCTTGTCGAATACTAGAGACATTGTCATTGATGGTATTGGTAGCGCCACTAGCAGACTCACTAGACTGCATGACATCCCGCTCTTTTCCTTTTGTTTCGGTATAAATCATAGCGAGTACCAACTCTTCATTGGCCGGAGTATCTCTTTCGCTGAGGATTTCTCGAACCATAGGTTGGTAGGTCATGACTTGCTTTACATCCTGACGAATGTGATAGGCTTTATATCCAGCAAAGAGGAGGACTGCTAGCACTAGCATTCTTCTTATAAATTTAAACATTATTTACTTTGAATATCCTCGATATTTTTAATTAAGATAGAATAGGTTCCATTGTCATTTTGGATAAACTCAACAGACTCTGCGTCTTGGTAAACATTATTTGGAACGATGAGTTCGATTCCGTTTGACAAGGAAAGTTTTTGATTTTCAAATTTCTTGAGTTGACGACTGGCATCAATTTCATCAAACTGGACTGGTTCTGGTACAGCTTCCTTGACTTGGTCGATAAAACTTAGACGAGCTGTCAGGTTGTTATCAAAAAGGTCGTTAGCCAATTTTTCAGGCGACAATTCATTGCTTTCTTCTAAATTATTGAAAATCGCTGATTTGACCTTGGATTGGAATTGAAAGTCATCTGTGTTAAAGGACTCTGCAATTCTCTGGGCTGTTTTTTCCAATTCCTTGATGGATTTCTTGGGAGAAATCTTAGGAGCGACAGCGAGAAGATTTTCTGAAAAGTAGTTCAAAAAAGTCCCATTATACTTGATTCGTTTCTCGATCAGGTGGTACTTGCGACTTTGAAGATTGACGACCAAGGCCTCATCAGCTCCTGTTCCAAAACCAGGCAAGTTATTCTGAGTTAGCTTGATTGGATTATCAACTTCTCCACCAAGGTGGGTCAAGGTTTCCCGCAGGGCAATTCGTAAGAAAGCGAAATGCTCTACACCTTCTTTAGAAAACTGGACAAAAACCAAGTCATTGGTCTTGAGATTTTCAGAAATACTGAATTCCTCTTTCCAGAGATTAGCCAGGGTTACTGATGTCTCCAACAAATCGTATGTGATATGATTGAAGAAGGGATTTTCTTCCTCGAAAATCCCAGTCTTAGCTTCATCTGAATACACACGTTCGATTTTTTTGCGTAGGTATTCTTCGATTTTTGGAGTGATATTGAGAAACTTATCCGCTAGGAACAACTCAGTATCATCTGGGCTGAACTGATGGATAATGGCTTTCTTAATATAAATATCCATAAAAGTATTAGTCCTCGTATAATGGGAAGGTATCTGTCAATTCTTTGACTGCGCTTCTCACTTCTTCTAAGACAGCCTCATTTTCTGCATTCTTGAGAGTTTTAATGATGAGTTCAGCCACTTTACGGCTTTCTTCTTCACCAAATCCACGCGCAGTGATGGCTGCTGCTCCGATACGAATCCCACTTGTCTTGAATGGTGACAAGGTTTCGTATGGGATTGAGTTTTTATTTAGGGTAATATTGACTTCATCCAGCAAGTTTTGAGCAACTTTTCCGTTTTCAACAACCTTAGTAACATCGACTAAGAAGAGGTGGTTTTCAGTCCCACCAGAAATGATACGGAAATCAGGATCTTGCAAGAAGACTTCTGCCATAGACTTGCTGTTCTTGATAACATTGGCAGCATATTCTTTGAAGGCAGGATCTAAGACTTCTTTGAAGGAAACAGCCTTAGCAGCGACAACATGCTCTAAAGGACCACCCTGAATACCAGGGAAAATAGCTGAATTGATTTTCTTAGCTAGGTCCTCGTCATTAGTCAAAATCAGACCACCACGTGGTCCACGAAGGGTTTTGTGGGTCGTTGTTGTTGTGATATGAGCGTATGGAACTGGACTTGGATGTAGACCAGCAGCAACCAAACCAGCGATATGAGCCATGTCCACCATGAGCTTAGCCCCAACAGCGTCTGCGATTTCACGGAATTTTGAGAAGTCGATAATTTGAGAATAGGCTGAAGCACCTGCTACAATCAGTTTTGGTTTTACTTCTTGGGCTTGTTTCAAGATAGCGTCAAAGTCCAAGAGTTCTGTTTCAGGATCCACACTATAAGAAACAAAGTTGTAGGTTTGACCAGAGAAGCTGACAGGAGCTCCGTGGGTCAAGTGTCCACCTGCTGCCAAATCCATCCCCATAACCGTATCACCAGGCTCAATCAAGGCCATGTAAGCCGCACAGTTGGCTTGGCTTCCTGAGTGAGGTTGGACATTAGCAAATTTAGCACCGAAAATTTCTTTCGCGCGTTCAATAGCCAGAGTCTCTACAACGTCAACCACATCCGTTCCACCATAATAACGACGTCCTGGGTAGCCCTCGGCATATTTATTGGTCAAGATAGACCCTTGAGCCGCCATAACAGCCTTGGAAACCACGTTTTCCGAAGCAATCAACTCAATGTTGTTTTGTTGGCGTTCTTCTTCTTTGGCAATAGCATTCCAGAGATCACCATCATATGCTTTAAAATCATCTTTGTCAAAAATCATAGGTCTTCTCCTTTATAGTGTGACTGGTCCTTTAGTTTGGTTCTACAATAAGAAAATAAACTAAAAGATGCGAATAAACCGTTTTTGCACTTTATCACAAGTATAACCAACTTTTTCATAAAATGCATGAGCCCCCAGACGATGATCGGCAGAGTTTAAGCGGATAAACACATAGCCACGTCTTTTTGCTTCTTGATCCAACCCTTGCAGTAAGCTTTTACCGATACCTTGCCCTTGAGCTTGAGGTGAAACTGCTAAGCCTAAGATATTGAATCCTGCTTTGGAATAGAGTGATTCGTAAACTTCAGCGTGGACATATCCCAGTAAGACATGGCTGGTTGCGTCCTCATAGCCAAGTAGGAAATGATGAGAATCTTGAGATAGTCTAGCTAATTGACTAGCCGTGTCCTCTGGACTAAAAGAATACCCCAAAGCCTCTTGGTTAATATCACATATAGCCTTCACATCTGTTTCTTGCAAAACTCTTAGCATCTCATTCCTCCCCAAAAGAAATCTCTGGCAACTGTGCAAGAATGTCTTCTCGCTTGATAGCTCCTTGGCGTAAGATTTTCACCTTATCTCCAGACAAATCCAAAATCGTCGAATCCTGTCCAGTTAGAAAAGTGTCGTCCTCCAGACCCAAAACCTCTTGGTCAAAATCCTCTAGAATTTGAGCAAAGGTTACGCCACTTGCCTGACCTGAAATATTGGCAGACGGCCCAATCAAGGGACCTGTCTCTCGAATCAAATCAAGGGTAATGGGGTGACTCGGCATCCGAAATCCAACAGTTGCAAGACCAGAGTTGACCCAATAGGGAACTCTGTCATTGGCTTCTAGGATAAGGGTCAAGGGACCTGGTAAAAAGATCTCTACAAGTTTTTGTAGATAAGCTGGCTGATTCTTTGAAAAGTGCAAGATGTCTTCTAAAGCGGCAACATTGAGGTTAAGCGCCTTGTCTCTGGGACGACGTTTGAGTTGATAAACATGGTCCACTGCTTTTTCGTCCAGAGCTTTGGCAAAGAGACCATAAACTGTCTCGGTAGGTAAGACAACTGCCCCACCCTTTTCCAACTCTTGTCTAATCCTGTCCATCATCAACTACAACCATCCTATCTTGACCAAACTGGTCCTTGAGTGTTCGTACTCTTTTTTCAGGAAGATGTTTCCTAAAAAGATCAGGAACACTCTGACCTTGCTTGTATCCAATTTCAAGGTAAATCTTACCACCATCTTTAAGATAGTCTTTTGCATCTTCCGCAATCCTACGGTAAATAGCTAGGCCATCCTCATCTGCAAAGAGGGCTAGATGAGGTTCCGAATGCAAAACATTCAAACCGACTTCTGACTCATCTTCACGAGAGATATAGGGTGGATTGGATACAATTATATCATATTTTTCAGAAATTTCTGCAAAACAATCAGATTTTTTAAAAAATATATTAAGATTTTGATTTTTAGCATTCTCTGATGCAAGATCAAGTGCCTCTTGAGAAATATCTGCTGCTGTCACTAACCAATTTGGTCTGTTTTTTGCTAGTGCAAGGGCTATGGCACCACTTCCCGTACCGATGTCCAAGATCTTGAGATTTTCCTTAGGATTTTCAGCTAGGATAAGTTGCACCAACTCCTCTGTCTCTGGACGAGGAATCAAAACTCGCTCATCAACTGTTAACTGCATACCAAAGAAATCTGCATGACCTATGATGTATTGGGCTGGTTTATGAGCTGCTAGCTGCTGGTAAATCTCTTCTACAAATTGCATTTCTTCGTCTGTTACCTCTTGCTGGAGGGCAAAAACGAAATCTGTAAAAGAAAGATTTTTCAGACTACGATAGACAAAAGAGAGGCTTTCAGCTTCCTCTCCTTGTCTAATCAACTCTTCTTCAAAATCTGAAAATAATTGAGCTAATTTCATTATTTATTTAATTCTTCTAATTTTTGTGTTTGGTCATAGAGCACCAAAGCATCTACAACTTCATCCAATTTACCAGACAAAATGGTATCTAGTTTTTGGAGAGTCAAGCCAATACGGTGGTCTGTGACACGGTTTTGTGGGAAGTTATATGTACGGATCCGTTCTGAACGGTCACCAGTACCAATTGTTGACTTACGCTCAGCGTCTTGTTCGTCTTGTGCAATCTGAGCAAAGTGGTCAGCAACACGCGCACGGATGATTTTCATGGCCTTCTCACGGTTCTTCTGCTGGGTACGTTCTTCCTGCATTTCAACCTTGATATTGGTTGGCAAGTGAACGATACGAACGGCTGTCGCAACCTTGTTGACGTTCTGTCCACCAGCACCAGATGCGTGATAGATATCAACACGAAGGTCTTTTGGATCAATATCGTATTCCACTTCTTCTACTTCAGGCATGACAAGGACAGTTGCAGTCGATGTATGAACACGACCTTGGCTTTCTGTCACAGGGACACGTTGCACACGATGGGCACCTGATTCATACTTAAGTTTAGAGTAAACGGATTGACCAGAAACCATGGCAACCACTTCTTTGAAACCACCAACACCGTTCATAGAAGCTTCCATGACTTCAAAGCGCCAGCCTTGGGCTTCCGCATACTTTTGGTACATGGTTAGAAGGTCTCCAGCGAAAAGCGCTGCTTCGTCACCTCCTGCTGCTCCACGGATTTCAAGGATAATATTTTTGTCATCGTTTGGATCTTTTGGAAGGAGCAAGATTTTCAGTTTTTCTTCGTATTCTTCTTTTTCAGCCTTGGCATCTTTGAGTTCCTGCTTGGCCATTTCTTCCAAGTCCGCATCTCCGCCTGATTCTTTAATCATCTCTTCGGCGTCAACGATATTTTGAAGGACTTGTTTGTACTCACGGTAGGCTGTTACCGTATCACGAGTAGAAGCCTCTTCTTTTGAAAGCTCCATGAAACGCTTGGTGTCTGAGACCACATCTGGGTCACTCAGTAATTCTCCAAGCTCTTCATAGCGGTCTTCCACTGCCTGTAACTGGTCATAAATATTCATCTTTGTAATCTATCTCCTTGATTTTCTAATTGATTCTATTTAATGGGTGGATTGAAATAATGCTTGCGGCAAACAGAAATATAGGTCTCATGGCCACCGATTTTGATCTGTTCGCCATCATAGACAGGCTTCCCGTTATCCGTCCGCAAAACCATGGTTGCTTTTTTAGAGCAATATTGACAAATGGTCTTGATTTCGTCAATCTTATCAGCCAAGAGCAAAAGGTGCTTGGAGCCTTCAAATAGTTCATTGCGAAAATCATTTTTCAGACCAAAAGCCATGACCGGAACATCCAGCTCATCCACTACTCTAGCCAAATCATAGACATGATGACGTTTCAAAAACTGAGCCTCATCAATCAAAACACAGTAAGGCTTTTCAGGTAGACTTTGAATATAGCCAAAAATATCTGTCTGGTCCTCGATTGCCATAGCAGACCGCTTCATGCCGATGCGGCTGGAAACAACGCCAAAGCCATCACGTGTATCGACAGCTGATGTCATGATTACTACGCTTTTGCCCTGCTCTTCGTAGTTGTGGGCCACTTTCAAAATTTCAATCGTCTTGCCCGAATTCATTGTGCCATATTTATAATATAACTGAGCCATTTTATTCTTACATTCTCTCTAAGTATTGTCTTTCTAGGACTTTCAGCACTGTCCATAAACTCCGCTGGAAAGACCGACCATACTTCCTATTATTTTACCATAATTCACTATTCTTTAAAACCTAATTTGTGATAAAATAAGATTAGCAAAAGAAAAGGAGAAATCATATGCCATTTGTCAGAATTGATTTATTTGAAGGCCGCAGCTTGGAACAAAAGAAAGCTTTGGCTAAGGAAGTCACCGAAGCCGTTGTCAGAAATACTGGCGCACCTCAGTCTGCTGTTCATGTCATCATCAACGACATGCCAGAAGGCACTTACTTCCCTCAAGGTGAAATGCGAACAAAATAAAATCAAAAAGGCTGAGATAATAACTCAGCCTTTTAATTTTATGATGAAAACGCTCAGCGTCGCTTCTTTTGGATATAATTCAATCGCAGTTGGTAAAGGATTGCACTCACGACCAAACTCGCAATCAGTCCAATCCAATAGCCATAAGGTCCCAAATCCGTAGCCTGATCTAAAAACAAGCCCAGAGGCAAGGAAACACCCCAGTAAGCCAGCAGACCCAAGTAAAATGGAGCTTTCGTATCCTTGTAGCCTCGCAAAATTCCCTGCAAAGGAGCGGCAATCGTATCGGCCAATTGGAAAAAGAGGCTAAAAGTCAGAAAGATTGAGGTCAGACGAATAAACTCTGGATCAGAGCCATAGAGACTGGCAACCTTGTCTCGGAAAATATAGAGAAAAATCAAGGTAAAGACCGCAAAAATGGATGCCACAATTCTACCCAAAGTGCAGTATTTCTTCACATCGTCAAGTCTTTCAGCCCCTAGCTCATAAGAGACAATGATGGCCATGGCTGTAGAGATACTCATAGGGAAAGCATACATGAGAGTAGAAAAGTTCATAGCGGACTGATGGCTAGCGATAATCAAAGATGAAAATTTTGACATCACCAGTCCGACGATTGAAAAGATGACAACTTCGGCAAAGACTGTCCCTCCTATTGGCAAGCCTAAGCGAAAACCTTCAGCCAAACCAGTTTTGCTCAAGGGACGAATTTTCCAGAGTTGGTACTGGCGGACTTTAGGATGTTTGATGGCCAGTAATAGTGATATGATTAATAAAACCCAATAAGCTAAAGAAGTGCCTAGTCCCGCACCAGCTCCGCCCATTTCTGGAAAGCCAAAAGCTCCATAAATCAACACATAATTAAAGCTGGCATTCAAAGGTAGGAGCAAGAGCATCAAATACATAGAAAGCCGAGTCAGCCCCAAAGCATCCAATAGAGAGCGAATAACACTAAAGAGCAAGAAGGGAATGATACCGATGGACAAGTACCAAAGATAACGCTGGGCCACATCTTTTACCAAGGGGTCTAAGCCTAGACGCTGCAAAACAAAAGGGGCGCCCAAAAATACCAGCGCAAATAAAATCAGCGATAAAGCCAAAGAAAGATAGATGAACTGATAAAAATCTGATGCAATTTTTTCATCTTTCCCCTGTCCCAAATGATGACCGATGATCGGTACCAAAGCAGACACAATCCCTGTTAGAAAAGAGAAAAATGAACCCCACAGACTGGTCGCCATAGAGACGCCTGCCAGATGCAAGGTATCGTATTGGCCCGTCATGGTCGTGTCAACAAAGGAAGCCGAGAAATTTGCCAGCTGATAAATCAGGATAGGAAGAAAAATTGAGACAAACAAGCTTAGGCGTTGTTTCAAATGATAAGTCTGATACATGTTGAAGTCCTTTTTTTAATCTTCTTTAACTATACTACAAGCCAACTGAATAGTCAAAAGAGGCTGGGACAAAAGTCCTAGCCTCTCAATTGTCTTTGGATTATCGAGCAAGAC
>CALHBZ010000237.1 GCA_937930605.1 Streptococcus oralis | reverse complement strand
GTAGAAAGTTTGAGAATCAATGGCTAAGGAAAGAGTGGATGTACTAGCTTATAAACAAGGTTTGTTTGAGACACGAGAACAAGCCAAGCGAGGTGTGATGGCTGGGCTAGTCGTAGCTGTTCTTAATGGAGAGCGGTTTGACAAACCAGGAGAGAAAATCCCGGATGATACTGAGCTAAAACTCAAAGGCGAAAAACTCAAGTATGTCAGCCGAGGTGGTCTCAAATTGGAAAAGGCTTTGCAGGTTTTTGATTTGTCAGTGGAAGGGGCAACAACTATTGATATTGGAGCCTCTACTGGTGGCTTTACCGATGTTATGCTACAGAACGGTGCCGAGCTTGTTTACGCAGTGGATGTTGGGACCAATCAATTGGCTTGGAAATTGCGCCAAGATCCTCGGGTTGTCAGTATGGAGCAGTTTAATTTCCGTTATGCTGAAAGGACTGACTTTGAGCAGGAACCAAGTTTTGCCAGTATTGATGTGAGTTTCATTTCCCTCAGTCTGATCTTACCAGCCTTGCACCGTGTGTTGGCTGAACAAGGTCAGGTGGTGGCTTTGGTTAAGCCACAGTTTGAAGCAGGTCGTGAGCAGATTGGGAAGAATGGAATTATTCGCGACGCTAAGGTTCATCAACATGTCCTTGAATCAGTCACTGCTATGGCAGTTGAAGAAGGATTTTCAGTGCTTGGATTAGACTATTCACCAATCCAAGGAGGACATGGAAACATTGAATTTCTGGCATATTTGAAAAAGGAAGAGGGAGCAAGTAATCAAGTTGCCCCCGAAATAGAAAAAGTTGTAGAGAGAGCACATAGAGAATTTAAAGATGAATAAAAAAGAGAGACTTGAAAAAATTAGAAGATTTGTTACGGATTATCAAATCGGGACTCAGGAAGAAATCGTTGAGTATTTGAAGGAAGCAGGTATTTCTGCTACTCAAGCCACTGTCTCAAGGGACATCAAGGAGCTTGGGATTGTTAAAATTCCTTTGAAGAATAATACCTATATCTATGAATTGCCAAAATCAATCGTCAAAAGTTTGCAGTTGGCTGAGGACAATATTGTGAGTTCTGAGCTAATGGGAAATATGATCAACCTTACTGTCATTCCTGGAAATACTATTTTTGTGAAGAGTCAGTTGGTTGAAGCATTCTCTGAACAGATTTTTAGCTGTCTAGCAGATGATGATTCTATCTTAATTGTAGCCAAAACTGCTGAGGCTGCTGAGGAAATTGTTGAACAAGTAAAAAAATGGTAGGTCAGTATGTTACTTGAAATTTCGATAAAAAACTTTGCCATTATAGAGGCGATTTCGCTCAATTTTGAAAAAGGCATGACAGTCTTAACTGGAGAAACAGGTGCTGGTAAATCAATTATCATCGATGCCATGAACATGATGTTAGGAGCTAGAGCAACTACAGATGTCATTCGGCATGGTGCTCCCAAGGCTGAGATTGAGGGACTTTTCTCGGTTGAAAATAGCCGTTCTCTCCAGGAACTCTTTGAGGAGCAAGGCTTGGAATTGGGTGATGAGATTATCATCCGTCGTGAAATTCTGCAAAATGGGCGAAGTGTTAGTCGCGTGAATGGCCAGATGGTCAATCTTTCTGTCTTGCGTGCAATCGGCCAGCATCTTGTCGATATTCATGGTCAACATGACCAAGAAGAGTTAATGCGTCCACAACTTCATATCCAAATGTTGGATGAATTTGGTGATGCAGCATTTTTGGAGTTGAAACAAGCCTATCAGACAAGCTTTGATGCCTATCGCAAAATGCGGAAACAAGTTCTTGAAGTCAAGAAAAATCAGCAGGAACACAAGTCTCGCATTGAGATGTTGGAATTTCAAATGGCAGAGATTGAAGCGGTGAATTTGCAAGCTGGGGAAGATGTCACTCTCAACCAAGAACGAGATAAACTCCTCAATCACAAGAATATAGCAGATACATTGACAAATGCCTACACTATGTTGGACAATGAGGAATTCTCCAGCCTAGCAAATGTCCGTTCCGCCATGAATGACATGGAAAGTGTCGAAGAATACGACCCTAAATACCGTGAAATTTCAAGTTCTCTATCAGAGACCTACTATGTTTTAGAAGATATTACCAAGCGTTTGGAAGATATCATTGAAGATTTAGATTTTGATGGCAATCGCCTCATGCAGGTTGAAAACCGCTTAGACCTTCTAAATACCATTACCCGCAAGTACGGTGGGACTGTAGATGAGGTCTTGCTTTACTTTGCTAAGATTACGGATGAGTATAATCTCTTGACAGGAAATAACCTGTCCTCCGAAGACATGGAAGCAGAGCTCAAGAAATTGGAAGTCAATCTTGTTGCGTTGGCAAATCAGCTAGCTTCAGCCCGCCGTGACTTGGCCCAGCAGCTTGAAGCAGAGATAAAACAAGAACTGCAAGATCTTTATATGGAGAAGGCTCAATTTCAAGTTCGCTTTAGCAAGGGCAAATTTAGTCGTGAGGGGAATGAAACGGTCGAGTTTTACATTTCTACCAACCCAGGTGAAGACTTTAAACCTTTGGTTAAGGTGGCATCTGGTGGGGAATTGTCTCGTCTGATGTTGGCTATTAAGTCTGCTTTTTCTCGTAAGGAAGGTAAGACCAGTATTGTCTTTGATGAGGTGGATACGGGAGTTTCAGGTCGTGTTGCTCAAGCTATTGCTCAGAAGATTCATAAGATTGGCCAACATGGTCAGGTTTTAGCTATTTCTCACTTGCCACAAGTGATTGCCATCGCGGATTATCAATTCTTTATTGAAAAGATTAGTGACGAACATTCAACTGTTTCGACAGTTCGTCTCTTGACTTTAGAAGAGCGAGTAGAGGAAGTTGCTAAGATGTTAGCAGGAGAGAATGTAACAGAAGCAGCCCTTATCCAAGCGAGAGAATTATTGCAAACGAGGGAGAAATAAATGACAGACTATTATGTAATTGGAGATGTCCATGGAAAAGCAGGTATGCTGGAAGACTTGCTCAAAACATGGGATGGTCACACCCAGTTGCTCTTTCTAGGGGATTTGATTGACCGAGGTGAAGATAGTCGCCGTGTTTTAGAAATGGTCAAGGACTTGGTGGACAATCAAGGGGCTATCTGTCTATCAGGAAACCACGAGTATATGTTTCTGACTTGGCTCGATGACCCAGAAGAAAGCTATGACCACTATCGTCGAAATGGTGGTGATACAACTATTAACTCTATCCTAGGTCGTCCCTTGGATGCACCTGTGGATGCAGTTGAAGACGCTAAACGCGTCGAGACGGAAGCAGCAGATTTAGTCGAATTTATTCGTCAGATGCCTTTTGTCGTTGAGACAGACAAGTATATCTTTGTGCATGCTGGTATTGATTTAACTTTGGATGATTGGCATGAAACCACTGATTACAAGAAAGTCTGGCTCAGAAAACCATTCCACGAAGCCGAAAATCATACTGGAAAAACCATTGTCTTTGGCCATACACCGGTTTATGGTTTGCTGAAGCAAGACCGAGGTACTGCTGAGCTTTGGGTGACAGAAGATGGCAAGATTGGCATGGATGGAGGAGCCGTTTACGGCGGTGTCCTTCACGGGATTGTCTTTACTGACCAAGGCATGACCGAGCACTATTTCATTGAAAATGATGGCTTTATCGCCGAAGATTAGTACTCCTAGCAGGGTATGGTCTTGTCAAAATGTTAAAAACAATTTATAATTAATAGATACCCTGAAAGGAAGAGCATCATGAACTTAGAAGATTTGAAAAAACGACAGGAGAAGATTCGAAACTTCTCTATTATCGCCCATATTGATCATGGGAAATCAACCCTAGCAGACCGCATTTTGGAAAAGACGGAGACAGTTTCTAGTCGTGAAATGCAAGCCCAGCTTTTGGATAGTATGGATCTTGAGCGTGAACGTGGGATTACCATTAAACTCAATGCCATTGAGCTTAATTACACTGCAAAAGATGGAGAAACCTATATTTTCCACTTGATTGACACACCTGGGCACGTGGACTTTACCTATGAAGTGTCGCGTTCACTAGCAGCCTGTGAAGGAGCAATTTTGGTGGTTGATGCGGCCCAAGGGATTGAAGCACAAACACTTGCCAACGTTTATCTAGCATTGGATAATGATTTGGAAATCTTGCCCGTCATTAACAAGATTGACCTACCAGCAGCCGATCCAGAGCGTGTGCGTACAGAGATTGAAGATGTCATCGGACTGGATGCCAGCGAAGCAGTCTTAGCATCAGCTAAAGCTGGTATTGGTATCGAAGAAATCCTCGAGCAAATCGTAGAAAAAGTGCCAGCTCCAACAGGTGATGTGACGGCGCCTCTTAAGGCCTTGATTTTCGACTCTGTTTACGATGCTTACCGTGGGGTTATCCTCCAAGTGCGTGTCATGGACGGAGTTGTTAAACCTGGTGATAAGATTCAGCTCATGAGCAATGGCAAGACCTTTGATGTTACGGAAGTTGGTATTTTCACACCAAAAGCAGTTGGTCGTGATTTCCTTGCGACTGGTGACGTTGGTTATATTGCAGCTTCTATTAAGACGGTTCAGGATACTCGTGTGGGTGATACCGTTACCTTGGCAACCAATCCTGCGGCGGAACCATTACATGGTTACAAGCAGATGAATCCTATGGTCTTTGCGGGTCTATATCCTATCGAGTCAAACAAGTACAATGACCTACGTGAAGCCCTTGAGAAACTGCAGCTCAACGATGCTAGCTTGCAGTTTGAACCAGAGACATCTCAGGCACTTGGATTTGGTTTTCGTTGTGGTTTCCTTGGACTTCTCCATATGGATGTTATCCAAGAGCGTTTAGAGCGTGAGTTTAACATTGACCTCATCATGACAGCTCCGTCTGTTATCTACAAGGTTAACCAAACTGACGGTGAGTCTATGGATGTATCTAACCCGTCTGAGTTTCCAGATCCAACTAAGATTGCGACCATCGAGGAGCCGTATGTCAAGGCGCAAATCATGGTACCGCAGGAGTTTGTCGGAGCAGTGATGGAACTAGCTCAGCGCAAACGTGGGGACTTTATAACCATGGACTATATTGATGACAATCGTGTCAATGTTATCTATCAAATTCCACTTGCTGAAATCGTCTTTGACTTCTTTGATAAACTCAAGTCTTCGACACGTGGTTATGCAAGCTTTGACTATGAATTGTCAGAGTATCGCCCATCTAAGCTGGTCAAAATGGACATCCTTCTCAATGGTGATAAGGTCGATGCCCTCAGCTTTATCGTTCATAAGGACTTTGCCTACGAACGTGGGAAACTCATCGTTGATAAGCTCAAGAAAATCATCCCTCGTCAACAATTTGAGGTTCCAATTCAAGCAGCAATTGGGCACAAGATTGTGGCCCGTACTGATATCAAGGCCCTTCGTAAAAATGTTCTTGCCAAGTGTTATGGTGGTGACGTTTCTCGTAAACGCAAACTTCTTGAAAAACAAAAAGCTGGTAAGAAACGCATGAAGGCTATCGGATCAGTAGAAGTTCCACAAGA
>CALHBZ010000236.1 GCA_937930605.1 Streptococcus oralis | reverse complement strand
TCAAGTAATGCCATTAGTTTTGTCCCTCCTTCTTAGATTTTTTAAAGAAACGTGACAGACTCAATTCCCATGTCCCAAGAAGTCCACCTGGTCTGAAAATCATCACCAATACAAGAGCCAAAGCATAGATGATCATACGTACGCTAGCAACATCTTGAAGGAGCATATTTAAAATTCCCAAAACAATCGCAGAAACAATGGTACCAGTAATAGATCCAAGTCCACCAAAGACAACAATAATCAACACGTTGATGGAATTAATAAAGGTGTAATCTTTCGGTACAACAGATCCAATAAATCCTGCCTGAAGTGAACCAGCAATACTTGCCGTAATGGCACCAAAGACAAAAGCGATAATCTTGATTTTTGTAGTGTTTACCCCAACAGATTCTGCAGCAATCTCATCCTCACGAACAGATAGAGTAGAGCGTCCAATCGGACTACGTAAGAAGTTGAGAGTTGCAATAGTTGTGATCACCACAAAAAGATAAACCATTTGCCAGTTGGTAAAGTTTGGAATACCCAAGATACCAGCAGCACCGTTGGTCAAACTTCCACCATTAATGATAAAGATACGGATGATTTCTGAAACACCTAGTGTCGCAACAGCCAGGTAGTCACCCTTTAAACGGAGTGTTGGAATCCCAACGAGCAAAGCGACTGCACCAGAAATCAAGGCGCCCAAGACCATTGCTCCAAAGAAGGCACCATAGGTTGGTGATTTTGAACCAATAATCGCTGCTGCATAAGCCCCAATCGCCATAAAACCTGCATGACCGAGTGAGAATTGTCCTGAAAAACCAACGATTAAGTTCAAACCTACTGCAAGGATGATATTAATCCCAATTTGTTCTAAAATTTGAACATGGAATAGATTGAGAACACCGGCAGAAACCAGTACACTAATCAATCCATAACCCGCTATCAGAAGGAATAACCAGAGAATATTTACTTTAAGATTTGTCTTCATTGTTTACACCTTCTCTTTCACATTCTTACCAAGGATACCTGCTGGACGAACAATCAGAATCAGAAGCAAGATTCCATATACGATAGCATCACGGAAATCAGACATACCGAAGGCAGTTGCAAAAGTTTCCAACAAGCCAATCACAAATCCCCCTAGAGCTGCACCAGGAATAATCCCGATACCACCAAGTACGGCCGCAACGAATGATTTTAGTCCTGGAGTAACACCCATCAAAGGTTCAAGAGAGTTGTAGTAAAGGGCAATGAGAACACCTGCTGCACCAGCAAGGGCTGAACCCAAAGCAAAGGTAAAGCTGATTGTACGATTTACATTAATTCCCATCAATTGAGCAGCGTCACTATCAACTGATACCGCACGCATGGCTTTCCCCATTTTTGTTTTTTGGACGATCACTTGCAATAAAACCATCAACAGGACAGAAACTGCTAAAATCATCAATTGAACATTTGTCAAGCTAATTGGTCCAAAATCAAAACGGACTGTTTCAATGGCTTGAGGGAAAGCACGAGTATTGGCGCCTACTAGATAAACCATCCCGTATTCCAGTAAGAAGGAAACTCCGATGGCAGTAATCAATACAGCAATACGTGTAGAGTGTCGCAAAGGACGGTAGGCAAGAAACTCAATTACAACACCAAGTAGTGCGGTTCCTACCATTGAAATAATCAAAGCTAAAAAGAAATTCATTTGGAAAGAATTAATCAAAAAGTAACCAATAAAGGCTCCCATCATATAAATATCACCGTGGGCGAAGTTAATGAGTTTGATAATTCCATAAACCATGGTATAACCCAGAGCCAAAAGTGCATAAACACTACCCAGAATTAGACCATTCACAAGTTGTTGGAGCATAGCATTCACTCTTTTCTATCGTTATTTTTAGAAAATTTCATTATTTTCACAAGTTCATAAACACCGAAACAGGGAGTGAGTCAAAGGCTCATTCCCTATTTCAACTACTATTCTAATGTTATGGTTTTACAACTTCTGCTTCTTCCACTTTACCATTGTTCATGGTCATCATATAAGCAGTTTTTACTGTATTGTGATCAGCATCAAAGCTCGTTTGACCAGTTACACCATCAAAATCTTTGGTTTTAGCAAGGTTGTCCTTGATTTCACCTGAGTTTTTAGCACCTTTTGCAGCATTAGCTACTAGGTAAACTGAGTCATAGGCCAAAGCTGAGAAAGTTGATGGCTCTTCGTTGTATTTAGCACGGTATGCTTCAAGGAAAGCTTTAGCTTTAGCAGAAACATCAACTGTAGTTGAGAATCCAGAGATGAAGTAAATGTTTGATGCTCTTTCAGCAGTTGCTTGTTGAACAAATTCTTCACCGTTAAATCCATCACCACCAACGATTGGTTTATCGATTCCCATACCACGAGCTTGGTTTACGATTTTACCTGCTTCTGTGTAGTAACCTGGAACAACGATAGCGTCAAACTCTTTCCCTTTCATTTTAGTAAGGGCTGCTTGGAAGTCTGTATCACCTGCTACAAACGTTTCATCTGCTACAATCTCACCTTTATAGGCTTCGCGGAAAGATTTAGCAATACCTTTAGCATAGTCACTAGCATTGTCAGTATAAAGGACAACCTTCTTAGCATTCAATTTATTTGTTACGTAGTTAGAAATAATCTTACCTTGGAAGCTATCTTGGAATGTTCCGATAAATAGGTAATCTTGACCTTTGGTCAATCCATCTTGAGTAGCACTTGGTGAAATCAATGGCACACCAGCTTTAGTAGCGTTAGCTACAGCTGCAGCAGTTGCACCAGATGTCGCAGGTCCTACAATAGCTGCTACTTTTGATTGGGTAACAAGGTTTGTTGTAACAGAAGCTGCTTCAGCAGTTTCTGACTTGTTGTCCTTATCTACAACTTCGATTTGTTTTCCATCGATACCACCTGCTGCATTGATTTCGTCTACAGCAAGTTGGGCACCTTTTTGTTCAGCTGTACCATAAGCTGCCACAGCACCTGTCTCTTCAAAGTTAAAACCGATTTTAATCGTTTTTTCGTCTACTGGGTTTCCAGTTGTATTTGACGCTCCTGACTTGACCTCTCCACAGGCAGCAAGAAGTGCTACACTAGCAAGAGCCACAAAAGATAGGGCAAATTTTTTCTTCATTTTTAATCTCCTTATAGTTGTTTCAAAAATTGTATGTTAAGAATATACCGAATTATCAGAAAATTGTCAATACATTTATTTAATTTTTTAAATGATAACGTTTTCTTCGTTACGATAGAGATTACCAACAAAAGGTGTCTCTAACTCTTGAATATGGCAACGTCTAATTTTCTTGATAAATCTTTCCTTACCTAATCTCTCAACTAAGTCATCTAGCTCTTCCGTTGGAACATAGAGTTGCAAGTAACGGTGTTTCTTAGAATGGTAACAGATATCACCGTATTCCTGAAGTTTTTTTGCATCCCGATTGTAGTAAAGATAGATGATTAACCCTGAGCGATTGACCTTTTCAAACATGTTAAATCCTCTTT
Source organism: Streptococcus oralis (assembly GCA_937930605.1). Taxonomy (GTDB): domain Bacteria; phylum Bacillota; class Bacilli; order Lactobacillales; family Streptococcaceae; genus Streptococcus; species Streptococcus oralis_CO. The sequence goes on along the minus strand of CALHBZ010000236.1, from coordinate 10,714 downwards.
CTAAGAAATCTTCTCCTAATTATATCAAAAAAAGCAAACTCCGTCGAGTTTGCTTTCTAGGTTGCTTAGCTTAACGAATTGTTGGCCATGATTTCATCAATAAAGCCATATTCAAGCGTTTCTTGGGCGCTCATCCAGTAATCACGTTCCGCATCCGCATGAATTTGCTCAACTGATTTACCAGAGTTATCTGCAAGAATTTGCTCCAACGTCTTACGAGTTTTGAGCAAGTGTTCTGCTGCGATTGCCATATCCGTTTGTTGGGTACCACCACCTGTACCACCCATTGGTTGGTGAATCATATACTCTGCATTTGGAAGCATGAAGCGTTTGCCTTTTGCTCCACTTGATGCAATGACAGTCCCCATGGATGCAGCCATCCCCATAACAATGGTTTGAACATCTGCCTTGATAAAGTTCATGGTATCAACGATTGCCAGACCAGCTGAAACAGATCCTCCAGGTGTGTTGACATAAAGGTAAATATCTTTTGTACTATCTTGGGCATCCAAGAAAAGCAATTGGGCAATAACTGAGTTGGCCATATTGTCTTCAACTGGACCTGTTAGCATGATGATGCGGTCTTTCAGAAGACGAGAGTAAATATCATAGGAACGTTCTCCACGGCTTGTTTGTTCAATAACTACAGGAATCATTCATTTCTCCTTTTAATGTTGAATTTTCTTAGTCATACGACTCAATACAGAACTATTATATCTTTTTGGTCAAAAAAGGTCAAATTTTTGCTCTATTCTCTAAACAGAAACAAAAACTCAACCTCCTTTCGAGTCAAAAATGAACTTCTAGTTCCAGTATTTACTTTGGAATCTTATTTGGTACCGAACAAGCGATCTCCAGCATCTCCAAGACCTGGAACGATATAACCGTGTTCGTTCAAGCGTTCATCCAAGGCCGCAGTAAAAATTTCTACATCTGGGTGAGCTTCTTGAAGAGCTTTCACTCCTTCTGGAGCAGACACCAGACAGACAAACTTGATGTTTGATGCTCCACGTTTCTTAAGGGAGTCAACAGCCAAGATTGCTGACCCACCTGTTGCAAGCATTGGATCAACGACAAAGATTTGACGTTGGTCAATGTCCTCAGGCAATTTCACCAAGTATTCAACTGGTTGAAGGGTTTCTTCATCACGGTACATACCAATATGTCCAACTTTTGCTGCTGGAACCAAGCTCAATAGTCCATCGACCATTCCGATACCTGCACGCAAGATTGGGACAATCGCCAATTTTTTACCAGCCAATTGTTTTTGAACTGTTTTTGTGATTGGTGTTTCGATTTCCACATCTTCAAGTGGAAGATCACGAAGTACTTCATATCCCATCAACATTGCAATCTCATCTACGAGCTCACGAAAAGCTTTTGTAGAAGTGTCTGTACGACGCAAGATTGACAATTTGTGTTGAATCAGTGGATGATTAATGACTTCAATTTTTCCCATTTTCTGAATTCCTTCTTTCAATTTATTCTTCTTATTATATCAAAAAACGGTTTAAAAAGCTTTCTAAACCATTCATTTTTTTATAAATTCTAAATTAAATTGGCTTCTTGAAGAGCTGTCTGAACAGTCTCAAGCGGTAAATGGGTCAACTCGGTCCCTTTTTCTTGATAGAGGTATTTGGCATAGTCGTCCATACGATACTGATTGATATAAACTACACGTTCGCAGCCGACTTGTAAGAGTTGTTTTGTACAATTCAAACAAGGGAAATGGGTCACATAGGCTGTAAATCCTTTAGGGACTCCACGTTCGGCTCCTTGTAAGATGGCATTGACCTCGGCGTGAAGGGTTCGGACGCAGTGTCCTTCAATGACAAGACATTCGTGGTCGATGCAGTGCTCCGTTCCTGATACAGAACCATTGTAACCTGTTGAAATGACCTTATTATCCTTGACTAGGACAGCACCTACTTTGGCGCGTTTACAAGTAGATCGATTGGCAATCAGTAAGGCCTGGGCTGCAAAGTACTCATCCCAAGCCAGTCTTTTTTCTGTCATAAGTCTTCTCCTCCTTTATTTTTTGAAAAATGGCAAGCGTAAATCAGCAATCTTTTCAGCTGGAACCTTCATGCCATCCTTAATCCATTTGAGCAGAACCGATACGATGGCAGAACTCCAAAACGAATGCAGATAGCTGCTGACACCTTTTGATTTTCCGTGGTATTTTTCCAGAAATTCCTGCATAGCTTGAACAAAAATCTTTTCCAAGTGGTAGTCCAGAGCAAGTTGGATAACCTTAGCTTCTTTCTTTGCTGCTCGGAAAAGGCGAACCCAGACTAGATAAAGATCCGTTTTGACATCGTAGTGGCTCAACTGTTCCATGATGTTATGGACACTGCGTTTAAAGACGCTTTCCAAAATCTCTTCTTTAGAATCATAATTTCGATAGAAGGCAGCACGAGAAACGCCCGCCCGCTTGACCAACTCTGAAATACTAATCTTAGCCAAGTCTTTTCTTTCCAGAAGTTGCAAAAGTGCAGTCTCAATCGCTTCTCTGGTCAAGAAATTAGATTCTTGATTTGATTTTCTGAGATTTTCAAGAGATTTTTTAGATATTTTGCGTTCAGACATAACAATTTCTTTCTACTTGTGACAACAGAGAGGTGGTACTTTTGTTTCAAGGGCTTTCATGATATAATTGTAAAAAAAGACAGAACCTTTGTCAATGTATAAGTGACAAAGATGGAGAATTTCTATGACTTGGAAGATTGTGGCTGACTCGGGTTGTGATTATCGTCAACTAGCAACTCCTGCTATCGATACTGAATTTGTCAGTGTTCCTTTAACCATTCAAGTAGCTGATCAGGTCTTTATTGACGATGCCAATCTCGACATTGATTATATGATGGAAACCATGTATGCGACTTCTGAGGCTTCAAAATCAGCTTGTCCTAGCCCTGATGATTACTTACGAGCGTTCGAAGGTGCCAAGCATATCTTTGTTGTTACCATCACTGGTGCTCTTTCTGGTAGCTATAACAGTGCACAGCTCGCTAAAAATATCTACCTTGAAGAACATCCTGACACTCAGATTCATGTGATTGATAGTTTATCTGCAGGTGGGGAAGTTGACTTGATTGTCGAAAAAATCAATGATTTGATTGACCAAGGATTATCTTTTGAGGAAGTTGTTGAAGCTATCACAGCCTACCAAGAAAAAACCAAGTTGCTCTTTGTCCTCGCTAAAGTTGATAACTTGGTGAAAAATGGTCGTTTGAGCAAGTTTATCGGTACAGTTGTTGGCCTTCTCAACATCCGTATGGTAGGGGAAGCAAGTGAAACTGGAACCCTAGAGTTGCTACAAAAGGCTCGCGGTGCTAAAAAATCTCTTCAGGCAGTCTATGAAGAATTAATTAAAGCTGGCTACGCTGGTGGGCGTATCGTCATGGCTCATCGCCGCAATGAAAAATTCTGTCAACAATTGTCAGACCGCTTGCTGGAAACATTCCCACAAGCTGATATCAATATCATCCCAACATCTGGTCTCTGCAGTTTTTATGCAGAAGATGGCGGTTTGTTGATGGGATATGAAATCAACTAAGATCATTAGCAACAAGAGATGCCAAGCATCTCTTGTTTTTTGTGGTACAATAGAGCTATGAAACATTTTGATACTATTGTCATCGGTGGAGGGCCTGCTGGCATGATGGCTACCATTTCCAGTAGCTTTTATGGTCAGAAAACCCTTCTCATCGAAAAAAATCGGAAACTCGGCAAAAAATTGGCTGGTACTGGTGGTGGCCGTTGCAATGTAACTAACAACGGAACTCTAGATGACCTACTAGCTGGCATCCCTGGAAATGGCCGCTTTCTTTACAGTGTCTTCTCTCAGTTTGATAACCATGATATCATCAACTTTTTCACGGAAAACGGTGTTAAACTAAAGGTTGAGGATCATGGTCGTGTCTTTCCTGCTAGTGACAAATCGCGAACCATAATCGAAGCTTTGGAGAAGAAAATCATTGAACTTGGTGGGCAAGTTCTCACTCAAACAGAAATTGTTTCGGTTAAAAAGATAGACGACCAGTTTGTCCTTAAGTCCGCAGACCAAAGCTTCACTTGTGATAAACTGATTGTCACTACTGGTGGCAAATCTTATCCTTCGACTGGTTCAACTGGTTTTGGTCACGAGATTGCCCGTCATTTTAAGCACACCATTACCGAGCTTGAAGCTGCCGAAAGTCCTTTATTGACAGATTTTCCTCACAAGGCCTTGCAGGGAATCTCACTGGATGATGTGACGCTAAGTTATGGCAAGCATGTCATCACTCATGATCTACTCTTTACCCACTTTGGTTTGTCAGGCCCTGCTGCTCTACGTATGTCTAGCTTTGTCAAGGGAGGAGAAGTTCTCTCACTAGATGTTTTACCTCAACTTTCTGAGAGTGACTTGGCTGCATTTCTAGAAGAAAATCGGGAAAAATCCTTGAAAAATGCTTTAAAAACCTTGTTGCCAGAACGCTTGGCAGAATTTCTTGTGCAAGGATATCCTGAAAAAGTCAAACAGCTAACAGAAAAAGAACGGGAGCAACTGCTCCAGTCCATCAAGACTCTCAAAATTCCTGTGACTGGCAAAATGTCATTGGCTAAATCCTTTGTCACCAAAGGCGGTGTCAGTCTTAAGGAAATCAACCCTAAAACCCTTGAAAGTAAGCTAGTCCCTGGCCTCCACTTTGCTGGTGAGGTACTGGATATCAATGCTCACACGGGTGGCTTTAACATCACTTCTGCCCTCTGTACTGGCTGGGTGGCAGGCTCAAATCCAATATATAAATAATTGAATGGCTAGAATACCAAATAAGAAAGGAAGTCCTTTGGAACATATTATCTTGCTAAGGGGAGTGACTCCTAATGGAAAAAATGCTATCCCTAAAATGTCTTATCTAGTAGATATCTTGACAGAAGCTGGTTTTCAACAAGTTCGAACTTATATTCAAAGTGGAAATATCATTCTTGAAAGTAACTTAGCTCTCGAAGAAATACGAGAACAGGTTCATACTCTAATAAAGGAAAAGATTGGAGCCGATCTCAAAATAATCATTAAGAATAAGGATATTTTTAAAAACATTGTCCAAGAAAATCCGTTTGGAGAACACTATCTTTATGACCGTGTACACGTGATTTTTTATCAAGAACCTATTCAAAGTCTTCCTTTAGAAAAATTAAAAATTGATTACGGCGAAGAAGAAATTTGTGTCGGTAACCACTGTCTCTACCTCTATCTCCCTAGAACTGCAAAACAAAAAAAGCTCAATACTAACTATCTTGAAAAGCTTTTCAATGTAGATTTGACCATGCGAAAGTTAAACGTAGTAGAAAAATTACTAACAAAATAGGAAAAATAATATGAACAGACGAGAATTAGTCGAATTTGTCAACATGTGCATGATTAAAAATGGGGACAAGGTGCTGGTCCAAGACCGAGTGAGCCCTGACTGGCCTGGTATTACTTTTCCTGGCGGGCATGTTGAACGTGGCGAATCCTTTGTTGATGCTGTCATTCGTGAAGTGAGAGAAGAAACTAGCCTAACTATTTCCAAACCCCAACTCTGTGGTATCAAAAACTGGTACGATAACAAGGATTATCGTTATGTAGTCCTCTTTTACAAAACAGAACACTTTACTGGTGAGCTCCAATCTTCAGACGAAGGAAAAGTTTGGTGGGAAGATTTTGACAATCTATCTCGTCTAAAACTTGCAACCAATGATATGTCTGATATGCTTCGTGTTTTTTTGGAAGATGATCTCAGTGAGTTCTTCTACTATAAAGACGGCGAAAACTGGCTTTATGATTTGAAGTAAAAAATAGGCTAGGAAATTCCTAGCCTATTTATTCTGCATTTGTCTGAACGTAAGCTGCAATGGCATCTGATGTGTACTGGGCTGTTCCAGGTCCAAATTTATCAATATTTTCCTTGAACTCTGGATTATAGACGTATCCTTTACCGATATGTCCGAAGACTTCAATAGAGCAGTCAAATCCATAAGTACGAATGGCTTGCAAGAGCTTGGCTGCTTCTTCTTGGTTTTCAGCTGCTGTTGCAGGTAAACCAGCTTGAAGATTTTCTGCCAAAGTTTGAAAGACTTGGTTAAAGGCGGCCGTAGCCTCATCTTCGCGACCCTTTTGTCGCTCTAGGGCTTGATCCATGACTTCTTGTCCATATTTCTCTACCGCTTCTTGGTGATATTTTTGATTGTCTTGATAGCTAAATCCAGTGAATTTTTCCTCAATGGTCATTTTTCTTTCTCCTTTTTGTTCTTGAATGGTTTTTTGCAAGGTGGAAATCAAGGTATCCAGATGTTGCCTTTCTCGAGTTAAATATTCCAACTGCCTAGTCAAATGGGGCAATAAATTTGTCCTTTCTTCCTTTAACAGCTCTGCTATTTTTTCTAAAGAAAAGCCTAGATATTTGTAGTATAGAATAACCTGAAGGCGTTCTAAATCCTCTTGACTGTATGTTCGATAGCCGTTTTCCGACTTTAAGGGGACCAAGAGTCCTATCTTGTCGTAGTGGTGTAGTGTCTTGACCGAGACACCCGAAAGCTGCGCAGCTTCTTTGATATGGTACATGATTTCCTCCTTACAATGATAGTATAACCCCTCCCCTTAGGTCAGAGTCAAGTATTTTTGTGAAAATTTTTTAACTTTTTGAGAAAACTGTGAAAACTTGAAAATGGTTTTCTTGACAGACTTCAGAAAACATGGTAGGATAGTCAAGTCTATCAATCAAACAGAAGGCTCATAAAGAGCCATTGAGAGAGGGCTATTTGACAACTCAAGTAGCCTTTTCTTATTTGAAAAACAAAATTGGAGTTTAACTATGTCAGAAAAATCGCAATGGGGCTCGAAACTTGGCTTTATCCTAGCATCTGCTGGCTCAGCCATCGGGCTTGGTGCCGTTTGGAAGTTTCCTTACATGACTGCTGCAAATGGTGGTGGAGGCTTTTTACTGGTCTTTCTCATTTCCACTATTTTAATCGGTTTCCCTCTCCTGCTGGCTGAGTTTGCCCTTGGCCGTAGTGCTGGCGTTTCCGCTATCAAAACCTTTGGAAAACTTGGCAACAATAGCAAATACAACTTTATCGGTTGGATTGGTGCCTTTGCCCTCTTTATCCTCTTATCTTTCTACAGTGTTATCGGAGGATGGATTTTAGTCTATCTAGGCATTGAGTTTGGGAAATTGTTCCAGCTTGGTGGAACGGGTGATTATGCTCAGTTATTTACATCGATCATTTCAAATCCAGCCATTGCTCTAGGGGCTCAAGCTGCCTTTATCTTATTAAATATCTTTATTGTATCACGTGGGGTTCAAAAAGGGATTGAAAGAGCCTCAAAGGTTATGATGCCCCTGCTATTTATCATCTTTGTAGTCATCATCGGGCGCTCTCTCAGTTTGCCAAATGCCATGGAAGGGGTTCTTTACTTCCTCAAACCAGACTTTTCAAAACTGACTAGCGCTGGTCTCCTCTATGCTCTGGGACAATCTTTCTTTGCTCTTTCACTAGGGGTTACAGCCATGCTGACCTATGCTTCTTACTTGGACAAGAAAACCAATCTGGTCCAGTCAGGGATTTCCATTGTCGCCATGAACATTTCGGTATCCATCATGGCAGGTCTAGCCATTTTCCCTGCCATGTCAGCCTTCAACATCCAATCTGAAGGGGGACCAAGCCTGCTCTTTATCGTTTTGCCTCAACTCTTTGACAAGATGCCTTTTGGAACCATTTTCTACATCCTTTTCCTCTTACTCTTCCTTTTTGCGACAGTCACTTCATCTGTCGTGATGCTGGAAATCAATGTGGGCAATATCACCAATCAGGACAACAGCAAGCGTGCCAAATGGAGTACCATTTTAGGGATTTTAACCTTTGTTTTTGGAATTCCTTCAGCCCTATCCTACGGTGTCATGGCGGAAGTTCACATTTTTGGTAAAACCTTCTTTGATGCCATGGATTTCTTGGTTTCCAATCTTCTCATGCCATTTGGAGCTCTCTGCCTTTCACTCTTTACAGGCTACATCTTTAAGAAGGCACTTGCCATGGAGGAACTCCATCTTGATGAAAGAACATGGAAACAGGGACTTTTCCAAGTCTGGCTCTTCCTTCTTCGTTTCGTCATCCCAATTATCATCATCGTGGTCTTTATCGCCCAATTTATGTAATCAAAAAGGACTTGAGTAGTGAACTCAGGCCCTTTCTTTTTATGGATGACTAACAATCAATTCCAAATCTTGACCTTCCAAGGTCCACGCTTCAACATCACTTGGTAGGATAAAGTGGCTACCTTTTTGGATTGGATAATCTTTTCCATCTACAATCAGTTTTCCTTGACCAGCCAAGACACTCAATAAGCTGTAGTCAGCTGTCTTTTCAAAATCAACTTTTCCAGTGATTTCCCACTTGTAAACGGCAAAGAAGTCATTGGATACAAGGAGAGTTGAACGGAGGTCATCGGCCTTGATAGTCACCGGACGGCTATTTGCTGGTTCACCAATGTTCAAGACATCGATGGATTTTTCAAGGTGAAGCTCACGCAAGTTGCCATTGTCATCCTTACGGTCAAAATCATAAACACGGTAGGTTGTATCACTAGACTGTTGCGTTTCAAGAATCAAGATACCTGCACCGATAGCGTGCATGGTACCACTTGGTACATAGAAGAAATCTCCAGCCTTGACAGGGACTTTTGTTAATAGACCATCCCAGTCTTTAGCTTCAATTTGCTGGCGAAGTTCTTCTTTTGACTTGGCATTGTGGCCATAGATAATCTCTGATCCCTCATCCGCTGCAATGATATACCAGCATTCTGTTTTTCCAAGTTCGCCTTCATGTTCTAATCCATAGGCGTCGTCTGGGTGAACTTGGACGCTGAGCCAGTCATTGGCATCGAGTATTTTGGTCAACAGTGGAAATACAGGCTCTGGACGGTTGCCAAACAATTCACGGTGCTCTGCATACAAAGTAGCTAGGTCTGTTCCCTCAAAGCGCCCATTAGCGACTTTAGAGACACCATTTGGATGGGCTGAGATAGCCCAGTATTCTCCGATTTTTTCACTCGGGATGTCGTAGCCAAACTCATCACGTAGCTTGGTTCCACCCCAGATTTTTTCTTGCATAACTGATTGTAAAAATAATGGTTCTGACATGTCGATCTCCTGTCTGATTTTTCTCCCCTCATTATAGCAAAAAAAGAGTTCGAATTGAACTCTTTTTCCTATCTTATAAAGTAGGGAGAAGATTTTGTAAAAATAGTAACGAAACAATCGTTTACTTGATGGAGGAAACCCTAAAGCAGCAGTCAGAAAGCTCGTTGTCAACTGCTGTTTTCCTCAACTCTCATTAGACTTTCTTTACTTGAGAATCTATTTTTATGTACAAAAAAAGACTGAAACCAGTTTTCTTTTTAAATCAAAGCTGTGATAGCCGTTACTAGACCAAAAACGATACCCGGTGCATTGGCAGCTGCAAGTGGAATATCTCTTTCCTTTTTGAAAAGACCGTAGTAAACCCAGAGACTACAGTTGATGGCTGCAACCAAGGGCTGGATAAAATTCCCTTTTTGACCAGCCAGATTGTTCATAATTTGTGGGAAGTAAGACACGTACATCATAACAGACATGAAGGTCGCTACCCAGCCCAAAACTTTCATTTGTTTTTCAGACATTTTCAAAACCTCTTTCATTTTTATGAATCATATTTTATAATCTTTTTTCAAAACAATCAAGACTTTGAAGCTTTTGTTATGAAGATGTAAACTATCACAATCTTGTGATAAGAAAGAGGAAACAGAAAAAGACCGGATTGCTCCAATCTTTTCAATAGTTCATATTCTCACATTCTGTATTAAGAATAATTATGGTTAGCTTCAAATGATTAAGCGCCCTATTTCATACGATAAAAATCAATCACTAGGCCAGCAGGGCCTTTTACAAGCAAGGATTCTGTCCCCCAATCGGTTACAGCTGGGCCGTTTAAAACTATGATCCCAAGATCTTTCAACCGTTGGTAGTTCTGCTCTATATCCTCAACCTCAATGTGAAGAATGATTCCTGACTGAAAGTTTTCCAAAGAAATCAAATGTTTTTGTGACAACATGAGACAGTGACTGCCAATCGTAAACTGAGCAAAACTGTCGTCTACATAATCGGACTTTTTACCCAAAATACGTTCCAAGTCAGCACAGACTTGGGGAACATTCGAAACGATAATATCTAATTGATTTAAATTCATTTGTTATCCTCCAGAAAAAGACCGGATTGCTCCGATCTTTTCAAGTTCCGCTCTATGAAAATCAAAGAATAAAGTCTACAAATTTAAAATTTGATTTTCGACGAGAGGAATTATTTAATTGCGCGTGATTGCAATCCTTCTTCTTCCAAGAAGAGGCGGAATGGTACGAGTTCTTCTGCTTCGTATTTTTCTTTGAAGGCCTTGATAGCTTCTTCTGAGTGAAGTTTTGGATCCAATTCAAGGACTTCTACTGGAAGCGGACGGTGTTGCGTGATGCGAGCATCGATGACAACTGTCTTGCCTTCTTTGTTGAGTTTCACAGCTTCTGCAACGACTGCGTCGATGTCTTCGATACGGTCTACTGTAAATCCAACAGCATCTTGTGCTTCAGCGATTTTAGCGTAGTCAGCGTTAGGGAAGTCACAACCAAACAAGTGTTTGTTTGTGTCTTCGTATTTGTCCTTGA
>CALHBZ010000235.1 GCA_937930605.1 Streptococcus oralis | reverse complement strand
ACATGGCTGGCAGAGCACTTGATATGGAAAAGGAGGTAATCAAAACGAGGGAGAGGGCCAAGATACTAGCCCGTTCTAAATATTGTTTCATGAATTTTCTTTCTATATATTTCTCACTGTTGATCCTTTTAAAAGGAAGATGGCAAGAAAAGAAGGAGCCTGTTTGAACTAGAGACTCCGTTCTAACTTTCCTAATAGGAAGACTATTTTCGCTTGATTTGTTTGATCAGATAGAAGATAAAGCCTGCAACCATATAGGCTACAAAAATGATCAAACACCATTTAATAACCACGTCCCAACCTTTTGCCACATCTAAAAAGAAATAAGGGAAAGGACTAACCTTGGAATTTGGTACCGGTAGTTTCAATACTAAGCCATTAAAAAGGGCAAAAATCATATAAACCAAGGGCAAGATGGTCCACAAGACTGGATCCCAGATCTTGTATTGACCTTGCTTATCAAAGAAGAGGGTATCGGCTAAAAACCAGAGTGGAACGATATAGTGGCAAAGGAAATTCTCCACACGGTAAAAGTCTGTCGCTATCGGAGCAAGCATAAAATGATAAATTACACAAGTAATCATGATACTCATGGTAACGCCACCCTTGAGACGAAGCAAGGTCGGACTTTGCCAATTTTCACCTGAACGGCTCATCACACGGAGCAGATAACCCGTGAAAATCGTTACCAAAAGATTAGACAACACTGTGTAGTAAAGGAGCATACCAAAACCACCATGCTTGGTAATCTCCAAATAAACTCCTGTAAATGCCGCTAAGAACAAGAGCACACGACTATAAAAGATAAATTTGTAATTCAGTTTCATGGCTAGATTTTCTTAACAAACTCTGACTTGAGTTTCATAGCTCCAAAACCATCAATCTTACAGTCGATGTTGTGGTCACCTTCTACGATACGGATATTTTTAACACGAGTTCCTTGTTTCAAATCCTTTGGCGCACCTTTTACTTTCAAGTCCTTGATGAGGGTTACAGTATCACCATCAGCCAATTTATTTCCATTGGCATCGATAGCGATAACACCTTCTTCTACTTCTGCAACTTCAGCAGGATTCCATTCATAGGCACACTCTGGGCAAACCAAGAGACTTCCGTCTTCATAGACATATTCTGAATTACATTTTAGGCAATTTGGTAAGTTGTTCATAAGTCCTCCTTAAACTATCAATTATTCTTTGAAATTCATATATTATTGAACAGCAACTATTATACCGTAAAATCCTACTTTTGACAATGTGTCCGAAGTCCAGCAGACAAAAAAAGTCATGCACCTTTTTACAGTTACATGACTTTTAAAAGATGATTTGTCATGGGCACTTATCAAGCACCTCATGATAAAAGGGGTAGCAACTATATCTTACAAACCAGGAGCTTGTCCAAGTTCTGCCGTAAGCATCCAAACTGTTTTCTCAAGTTCAGCCTTAGCACCAACAAAGATATCGTTTGTAACATCATCGCCTTCTTCGTCAGTCACATCCAAAGCTTTTTGGAAAAGAGTGATGAGGTAGCGATAAATAGCTAGAACACGTTCCAAGCTTTCTTCAACGTTACGGAATTCTCCTTCTTCTTCTTCAATTTCACTGTGTTGAAGGAACTCTGTCAAAGTTGAGTAAGGTCTGCCACCAAGGGTGATCAAACGTTCGCTGATTTCGTCAAGATAACCATCAAGGCTGTCCATGTATTCATCCATTTTTGGATGCCATACTAGGAAACCACGGCCACGCATATACCAGTGAACTTGGTGAAGGGCGATGTGAGCCACATACAAGTCCGCCACTGCTTGGTTCAATACTTCCTTTGTTTTTGCCAATGCTACTGGCGCTGCTTTAGATAATGTTGTTACGTCTTTTACTGCTTCTTTTTTCAATTCAACCATTTTTCTTACCTCGTAAATATTATTTTTGTAACCAATTTATTGATTACTACCTAAGTATACTACTCCTAGTATACAAAAGCAAGGGAATTAACTCATATTAAAAAAGTTGCAATAGACTGATAATTTAAGAAAAATCTAGCCTTATTTTATTAGCTGACTTGATCGGATTTACTCGAAAATTGACTTTGATAAAGGTCGTAATAGAAGCCTTTTTCTTGGAGCAAGCTTTCATGATTTCCCTGCTCAATAATCTGTCCATCTTTAAGAACGAGAATCTTATCCGCTTCTTGAATGGTCGAGAGACGATGGGCGATGACAAAGCTGGTTCTCCCCTTCATCAATCGTTTCATGGCTTTTTGAATCAAGAGTTCCAAACGGGTGTCAACAGAGGAAGTCGCTTCATCCAAAATGAGAATTTTAGGATTGGCTAGGAGAGCACGCGCGATGGTCAACAGTTGTTTTTGCCCGAGGGAAATATTGCTGGACTCTTGGTTCATCTCCATATTGTAACCACCAGGAAGAGTTCGAATAAAGTGGTCTACATTTGCTGCTTTGGCAGCTTCTATTATTTCCTCATCACTGGCGTCAAGATTTCCAAAACGTAGATTTTCTTTGATAGTCCCTTCATAAAGCCAAGCATCCTGCAAGACCATCCCAAACTGCCGGCGGTAGTCTTGTCGTGACAACTGGCGAATATCCTGGCCGTCAACCAAGATTGCACCTGCTGTAACATCATAAAAACGCATGAGTAGATTAATCAGGGTTGTTTTACCAGCTCCAGTCGGACCTACAATCGCTACCATCTCTCCTGGTTGAACTTCTAGATTAAAGTTTCGAATCAATGGCTTGTTTTCGACATACTGAAAATCAACCTGCTTAAAAGTTACCTGACCTGTTAAGGGTTCAAGGATTTCGAGTTCTTCTCCCTCGACTTCCTCTGTCTCATCCAAGATGTCGAAGATACGATCGAGCGAAGACTTGGCACTTTGCATTTGACCCGCAAGTTGAGTGATGTTTTGGATAGGCTGGCTAACCTGCCAAACATACTGAACAAAGGCCTGCATATTCCCCACTGTCAAACGGCCTGCAATAACCTGCAAACCACCAAGAACTGCAACGATCAGATAGGTCAAGTCTGATACGGCATGGAGAGCTGGCATCATGAGTCCAGAGATAAAGCTGGCTTTAAAGCCAACACGTTGGAGGTCGTCCGTAATCTCAGAAAATTCTTTATGAGAGGATTCCTCACGACCGTAGAGTTTCAAGACATTAAAACCTGTGAGATTTTCCTGCACGTAGCCATTCATCCGTCCTAAAATAGCCGCCTGCTCTTTAAAATAAGGCTGAGAACGTTTCAGGATACTTCTTGCACCAAAATAGGTCACTGGAATGGATAGAATCACCACTATAGCCAGCTGAAAGTTTAAGTATAATACCATTCCCATGACGAGGACAATCGTCAAAAGGGCATTTACAATTTGAAGAAAAGACTGCTGAAGGGCATTGGAAACTGTCTCAACATCACTGGTAAAGCGTCCCAATAAATCACCAAACTGGTGTTTGTCAAAGAAAGACACAGGGATACGATTGATCTTTTCAGTCATTTCATTTCGCAGATCTTGGGTCATGAACTGTACCGCATTGGTCATGAAATAGTTGGAATAATAAGAACCAAGTTCATACAAGAGACCTCTAAAGAGATAAATGATTAAAACAGTTCCGATGTAGCCAGTATTGATACCAGCACCTGAAAGACCCTTAGCCATATCTAAGATGTTTTTTGTCAACTCCGTAATGGCCAGCCCCAAGACAAAAGGCTCCAAGACACTCATGACCACACTTAAAACTTTTAGAAAGACTGCAAAAAAGACAGAAAAACGGTAGGCTTTTAAATAGCTCCACAAACGAGCCAAACTAGATTGTGTTTTCATGTTTCCTCCTATTCTTCTGTTAGAGATGCATTTTTCAACTGCGACTCAGCAATTTCACGATAGATGTCATTTGTCTTCATCAATTCCTCATGTCGACCGCGACCCACGATTTCTCCCTTATCAAGAACGATAATCTGGTCCGCATCCATGATGGTTCCGACACGTTGAGCGACAATTAGAACCGTAGCATTCTGCGTGACTTCCTTGAGACGACGACGTAAAATAGCATCTGTGCGATAATCCAAGGCTGAGAAAGAATCATCAAAAATATAGATATCAGGATTCTTTATAACCGCTCTGGCAATTGAAAGGCGCTGTTTCTGTCCCCCAGAAAGGTTGCTTCCGCCTTCAGCTAGATGAGTCGCAAATCCTTCTTCTCGACTTTCAATAAAATCTCTAGCTTGCGCCACATCTGCCGCCTGATGTAGGTCTTTGTGACTGGCATCTTCCTTCCCATAGCGAATATTCTCAGCGATGGTTCCTGTAAAGAGTAAAGCCTTCTGTGGGATAAATCCAATCTTTTGACGGAGAGACTTAAGTCGATAATCCCTCACATCGATACCATCAACTTTGATTTTCCCAAGGGTAACATCGTAAAAACGGGGAATCAATTGCACAAGAGAGGACTTACCAGATCCAGTCGAACCGATAAAGGCAATGGTTTCGCCTGGTTTGGCACAAAACGAAATATTGTGCAAAACAGGATTTTCCGTCTCGCCAGGATAAGCAAAGGTGACATTTTCAAATTCCAAATAGCCGTGAGTTTCAGTCTCTCTAACACCTCCTTCATTGGGATCAATGGAAATCGGCATGTCCATGACTTCTTTCAACCGTTCACTCGAAACGGCTGTACGAGGATACATGGTGAAGAGATTGGATAGGAAAAGGAAGGACAAGAGGGCGTGGAAACTATATTCGATAAAGGCCACCAGGTCCCCAATTTGCAAGCTTCCTTGTTTGATAGGATCCAGAGCGAACCAGACAATAGCCACAATCATGGCAATGATAATTTGAACAAACAAGGGTTCTGTCAAGCCAGTTAGTTTAAACAGACGATTGGAATTAGCTGCATAGACCGCATTTTGTCCTGCAAAGCGTTCCACTTGAAACTCCTCACGGGCAAAGGCACGAATGACACGGAGCCCCATCAGATTTTCTCTAACGTATTGATTGATCTTGTCTAAGGTAGCCTGCTGTTTTTCTGACAAAGGGCGAGTCTTGACAGCCACATAAATAACCACCACAGCCAAGAAAGGTACTGCAAAGGCTACTATCCAGGCTAATGACGGGCTGGTCAAAAAGATCATTAAAATACTAGACAACATCATCATGGGAGTTATGACACCCAATTTTAAGGTCTGTTCTGCAAACTGCATGAGAACAAAGGCATCACTAGTAATACGAGTAACCAGTGAAGATACTCCTATCTTTTCATATTCATGATGAGAATACTCTTGTAATTTAGCATAGAGATCATCCCTCATATCCTTGACCATATTGGTCGTCAGCTTACTGGCTGCGTAGGCCAAGACTATACGCCCCAAGGTCCCACATAGAATAATCACCAGCATGATAGCAGCCCAAACATACAATTGCTGTTCATTCCCTTTATTCACTCCTTCATCAATCATCCGAGCCAGAACAGTTGGCAGTCCAAGATTGACGATAACAAAGAAAATCGCTCCAAAGAAATCCAAGAATAACCACTTGGGATATTTTTTCAAATAAGACCAAATATAGAGCATAACTCCTCCTTTCATAACTTTTTAATACAGAAAAGAGCGCGCTTCTGCACGCCTTTCCTTCCCTAAGGAACTTTCCTAATCTGAAAAAATTCCTTTTCACAAGAATACTCCAAGTAAAAATAAGACAGGCAGTCAAAGTCACCTAGTCCTTTTAACTGTCTGTCTGGAAAAACCTAGATTATTTTACAAAGTCAAGCAATGCCAAGAAGCTTTCAGCTTCAAGTGACGCACCACCAACAAGGGCACCGTCAACGTCTGGA
>CALHBZ010000234.1 GCA_937930605.1 Streptococcus oralis | reverse complement strand
GACTTCATATCCTAAAGGCTCCAAAATGTGCCCCAACCAAGCTCCCGTCGCCAAAATAACCTGATCAAACACCTCTTCACCAATCTGGTAGCCTGATGATACAGGAGTCAGAGTCACTTTTTCTTTGACCAACTTGACTTGACTGGCTTCCAGCAAACGAGTCACTAAGAGGTGACCGTCTACTCTCGCTCCACCAGAAGCATAGAGCAGGTGGTCAAATCCCTGCAAACCAGGGAATAATTCATTTGCAGACGCTTGGTCTAAAATGGCTAACTGGCCTATCAAGGGAGACTCTTCTCTGCGCTGGAGGGCTAGTTGATAGAGTTCTTCAAGCTTGGATTCATCCTTTTTCAAGAGAAAAACTCCCGAACGTTGGTAAAAGTCGATTTCCTGACCAGACTTTTCTAAATCAGCCAACAAACCCACATAAAAGTCAGCTCCCAAGCGCGCCATCTTGTACCAGGCTTTATTACGGCGTTTTGAAAACCAAGGACTGATAATTCCCGCTGCTGCCTTGGTTGCCTGACCCTGTTCATGATCAAAAACGGTCACCTCTAAATCTGCTTCTTTGGAGAGGTAGTAGGCAGCAGTTGCCCCTACAATCCCTGCTCCAATAATGGCAACTTTTTTCATTGTCTTCACTTCCTAACTAGATATGGTGGAAAGGATTGGTCAATGCTTGGCTAGGTATGATATCAATGGTCCAATCCTTTTCTGCCTTCCATTGATTAAGGAGGTCAGCAATTTTTTCGACAAAAAGAATTTCGATATAGTGGCCCGGGTCCAGCGCCAACAAGCCATCAGACAACATATCCTGGGCAGTGTGGTAGTAGATGTCACCAGTAATATAGACATCCGCCCCCTTTGCCAAAGCATCAGGATAGAAAGACTGACCACTACCACCGCAAATGGCAACTCTTGAAATTTCCTTCTTCAAATCACTCTCTTGATAATGCACCATGCGAAGACTATCAAGACCAAAGACTTGCTTGACATGCTGAGCAAATGCTCCAAAAGTCTGTGGTTGAATGTCACCAATACGCCCAATCCCACGTTCTGGGCCTGTTTCCTGAAGATAAGTCGTCTCCTCAATGCCTAGCATCTGGCAGAACCAGTCATTGAGACCATTCTCTACAATGTCGACATTAGTATGACTGACATAAACGGCAATGTCATGCTTGATAAGGTCGATGTAAATCTGATTTTGCGGACGGCTGGCTACCAAGTCCTTGATGGGACGGAAAATTGGCGCGTGCTTGACGATAATCAAATCCACACTCTTTTCAATGGCTTCAGCCACCGTCTCTTCACGAATATCGAGAGCAACCATGACCCTTTGGATATCCTTGTCTAAAGTACCGATTTGCAGGCCACGACTGTCTCCCTCCATGGAAAATTCCTGAGGGCAAAAGGCTTCATATGCGTTAATTACTTCACTTGCTAACATGGAGCACCTCCTTGATGGCTTGAATTTTATGAGCTAGAACTTGACGTTCTTCTCGATTTTTCTCTGGGATTTGACTGAGGGCAACCTCTAACTTAGCTGCTTCTTTTTGCCACTTTTGAACGAAGACTGGGCTGATTTCTTTGGACAAGAAGGGTCCAAAGCGAAGGTCACTAGCTGATAGCTTCATTTGTCCCGCTTCCACCACTAGAATTTCATAAAACTTGCCAGCTTCTTCTAGGATGCTTTCTGCTACAATCTGAAATTCGTGGTCTTGTAGCCAGATGCGCAAGTCGTCTTCACGATTATTGGGCTGGAGGATTAAACGTTCTACACCAGACAACTTGTCCAAGCCTTCTTCTAATATGGTCGCAATCAAACGCCCTCCCATACCAGCAATGGTGATAACCGACACTTGGTCTTCCTCTTCAAAGGCCGCCAAGCCATTGGCTAAACGGACTTGGATTTTTTCTTCCAAGCCGTGGGCATCAACATTTTTTACAGCAGATTGGTAGGGACCAACCACCACTTCGCCTGCAATGGCAGCTTCAATTTGCCCTCTCTCGACCAACTCGATAGGCAGATAAGCATGGTCACTCCCCACATCTAGTAAAATGGATCCTTGGGGCACAAAGGACGCCACCAATTCTAATCTCTTTGAAATCATCTTCTCTCACTTTCCAAAACTCTGTTACCTCTTATTATACCACATTTCAGTTAGCAATCTTGCACCTAAAAAGACCGCAATCCACAGATTGCAGCCTTTCTTTATTTTCTAGCTTGATAACGACTGGTTAAGATAAATATCATCGTAAAGACAGCCATCATGACAAGGTAAACAGGGAATGTTTGTCCTGTAAGTGTCGAAATTTCAAGCAGTTTTTGAATTCTTGGGAAGAGAGCTGTAGCTAGGAAACCTCCTACTGACCAAACAATCAAGAGGACACGCCAGAGGGTAAATGGCATGCAGGCTCTAAATACGGATAAGAAACCGATAGACCCAAGGAGATAATAGAGGAGGGTTGAGATTTCTAACTCTGACCATCCTTGGCTCGTTCCAAAAATTTTCACAAAGAGAACGCTGAAGACGATCATAAGGGCACTTGGTAGGGCACGAAGCATGGATCTTCTGAGGAAATTTGGCTCAACAGGCTTGATATTTCGCTCAAAAGTCAGGATGAATGGTGGGAAACCTTCCACGAACTGGTCGATCATGGTAATCTGAATCGGAATGAAGGGGAAAATCAAGATCCATTCAGACCGTCCCAGAAGAGCACTGGCGATACAGATGACTGCGAGCAAGAAGGAATAAATGGTCTTAATCAAGAAAATCGGAGCGATGTGGGCAATGTTATTAACCACCCGACGACCTTCAAATAGAATCTCAGGAACATCATTAAAGTCTGAGTTCAAGAGAACTAGATTGGCAATCTGACGTGTTGCCGGATCTCCTTCTGCCATTACAATCGAACAGTCTGCTTCACGAAGGGCCAGAATATCATTGACACCG
>CALHBZ010000233.1 GCA_937930605.1 Streptococcus oralis | reverse complement strand
ATTACAGACAATCAATTTAAACTAGTATCAAAATACCAACCTTCAGGAGATCAACCCCAAGCCATCGAGCAGTTGGTTGATAATATAGAGGGTGGAGAGAAGGCTCAAATTCTCATGGGGGCGACTGGTACTGGGAAGACCTATACCATGAGTCAGGTCATTTCCAAAGTCAATAAACCAACTCTGGTCATTGCTCACAATAAGACTCTGGCGGGTCAGCTCTATGGAGAATTCAAGGAATTTTTCCCTGAAAATGCTGTTGAGTATTTCGTATCCTACTATGACTATTACCAACCAGAGGCCTATGTACCTTCTAGTGATACCTACATTGAGAAGGATAGTTCAGTCAATGATGAGATTGACAAGCTTCGCCACTCAGCAACTTCAGCCCTTCTGGAGCGTAATGATGTCATCGTTGTGGCCTCTGTCTCTTGCATCTATGGTTTGGGTTCGCCAAAGGAATACGCTGATAGTGTCGTTAGTCTCCGTCCAGGTCTTGAGATTTCTCGTGACAAACTTTTGAATGACTTGGTAGATATACAGTTTGAACGCAATGATATTGATTTCCAACGGGGAAGATTTCGCGTTCGCGGGGATGTGGTGGAGATTTTCCCAGCTTCCCGTGATGAACACGCTTTTCGAGTAGAGTTTTTCGGGGATGAGATTGACCGTATCCGTGAAGTTGAGGCTTTGACAGGTCAGGTATTGGGAGAAGTAGATCATTTGGCGATTTTCCCTGCCACTCACTTTGTGACCAATGACGACCATATGGAGGTTGCCATTGCCAAGATTCAGGCCGAGTTGGAGGAGCAGTTAGCTGTCTTTGAAAAGGAAGGCAAACTGCTAGAAGCCCAGCGTTTGAAACAACGGACAGAGTATGATATCGAGATGTTACGTGAGATGGGTTATACCAACGGTGTTGAAAACTACTCACGTCACATGGATGGTCGTAGCGAAGGAGAGCCCCCTTATACGCTTCTCGACTTCTTCCCAGATGATTTCTTGATTATGATTGATGAAAGTCACATGACCATGGGGCAAATCAAGGGCATGTACAATGGAGACCGTTCACGTAAGGAAATGTTGGTCAATTATGGTTTCCGTTTGCCTTCTGCCTTGGACAATCGCCCTCTCCGTCGTGAAGAGTTTGAGAGTCACGTTCATCAGATTGTTTACGTTTCAGCGACGCCAGGTGACTATGAAAATGAACAGACCGAGACTGTAATTGAGCAAATCATTCGTCCGACAGGGCTTCTAGACCCAGAGGTGGAAGTCCGTCCGACTATGGGACAGATTGATGACCTCCTAGGTGAAATCAATGCCCGTGTTGAGAAGAACGAACGAACTTTTATCACCACTTTGACCAAGAAAATGGCAGAGGACTTAACTGACTACTTCAAAGAAATGGGTATCAAGGTTAAGTACATGCACTCAGATATCAAGACCTTGGAACGGACGGAGATTATTCGTGACCTGCGCTTGGGTGTCTTTGATGTCTTGGTCGGAATCAACCTACTCCGTGAAGGGATTGACGTTCCTGAAGTAAGCTTGGTTGCCATTCTCGATGCTGACAAGGAAGGTTTCCTACGTAATGAACGTGGTCTCATCCAGACCATTGGACGTGCTGCCCGTAATAGCGAGGGACATGTCATCATGTATGCGGACACTATGACTCAATCTATGCAAAAAGCCATCGATGAAACAGCTCGTCGTCGTAAAATCCAGATGGCTTACAATAAAGAACACGGTATTATTCCACAGACTATTAAGAAAGAAATCCGTGACCTGATTTCTGTAACCAAGGCAGTTGCCAAGGAAGAAGACAAGGAAGTTGATATCAATAGCCTCAATAAACAAGAACGCAATGACCTTGTCAAGAAACTGGAAAAACAAATGCAAGAAGCCGTTGAAGTGCTTGACTTTGAACTTGCTGCCCAGATTCGTGATATGATGTTGGAAGTCAAGGCGTTGGATTAGATAGGAGAGAACGAATGACAAATACAGAAAATAATAAATTTCCACGCTGGGGTAAATATCCAAAAAATAATCCTAAATTTAATTATGTTAGGGCCAAACTCGATGTTAAAATTATTCCTGAGATTTCTGATGAAGATTTTAGAGCACTATCTGACTTTCCTTTGATTTATATTTATATATCTCCTATTCAAAGTGATGGAAGAAAGTATTATTATATAGGTCAGACTATTAATGCTGGTAGGAGAACGATAGAGCATAGTAAAAAGCTAAATAAAGAAGATTATGAACGATTTAAATCTTTTAAAGATGGCGACTATATAGCTTTTTATGGAGAGAATATATCTCAAAACTTAAATTATATTGAAAAAATTTTAATTTTAACTTTTATTGAAGAATTTAATTTTTTAAATTTTGTAAACATGAATAAAGATGGTGATTACGTTGGTAAATTACTTGCAAACAAAGATAGAGGCAATGAATCGGGAAAATATCAAGCACTAAGAGAAGTTGTTGAAAAAGATGTGATCAATAATATTCTTAAATTTTTACAGGAAAATAAATTAATTGATGATAAACCAAATTTAAAGCGAGTAACTTCAAGTTTGTTTGCAGAAAGTCCATTCTTTGAACTTACAAAAAATCAAAATTCTATTTTAAATAATATTTTAGAATCAAATGATAAGCACATTCATCTTATTAAAGGTGGGGCTGGAACTGGGAAGACCGTACTATTATTACATCTTATTGCTCGTTTAAAATTAGAAAATAAAGAAAACAAAATTGCAGTTTTTGTAAAAAATACACATAGAGATCGTTTTAAAAAAATTTTAACAAGTTACGGATTGAAACCTGATGATAATTGTATTGATATTGTTACTTTTAATCAATTATCAGAAACCAATACTGAGTACAATTATATTATTATTGATGAGGCCCAACGAACAACGAGATTAATTGAAGGGTTAGTTTATCCTACAGGGGCAAAAAATGATACGGATATTCTAAAAAAATTAAATAACATTGTTGGAAAGGAAAAAGAGTACACAACTGAAGAAAAAATTAAGGAATTAAAATACCCTTCCGTTTTACATTTTATCAAAAAGAAATTTACTAAATCACATCTAATAATTTCTTATGATGACTCTCAACGCTTAAGAAAAGTTGATGGTATTGATATTAAAGAAATATTTAATAATAGTGATAATGAAAATGATAAAGATAATAATTGTGAATATACATTGGAAGCGCAACTAAGAATTTTAAATGGTAAATCTGAAAAATTTGCA
>CALHBZ010000232.1 GCA_937930605.1 Streptococcus oralis | reverse complement strand
TGGATTCGTTTGAGTTTACGGCTAGTATCCCAGTGATAATCTGAAAATTGGATTTCGGGAACTATAAACTGCTTTTGCTGAGCTAGGAGTTGAAACTGTGCTAAAATAGCTGTCTCCATGCCCTCATCTCGTTGGCTTAGACAAACTTCCACTAACTTCTCAGAATGTTGTTTGACTTGGTAATCTCCTACATTCTCCACAAAGAGGATGCAACGTCTGATAAAGTCAGGATAGATGGTCACCTGTCCCCCATCAAGTCCTTCGAAATAGAAGATGTCGTCAGAGCGTCCTTCGACCTTGTCAATCCGTGTATAGCAGGAGCCACACGGACAAGGCTTCGGATTTTCAACCAAGATATCATTGAGCTGGTAACGATAAACAGGCTGACTAGTTCGTTTAAAGTCCGTAATCACTGGATAAAAACGGCGGTCATCCAGATACTGCTTTTCCACAAAGATAATGTCTTCGTTGAGATGCAGATTACCAGCTGAGCAAGTGCAAGCTAGGAAACCTTCGGTTGCCTGATAAACTTGGTCAATAATGGATAGAGAAAAGGCTTCTGTGATGCGTTCCCTATCATTATCTTCCAAAATTTCTGCCACAGAAACGACCTTTTGGGGATGAATGGCTAACTCTCCAGCCTTTAGTCGTTTGCTCAACTCAAGCAACATAGAGGCAGGGGCCACCACAATAGTCGGTTGGTAGCTATTTAGCCGTCCGATGTGCTCATCTGTATTTTTGAAAATATCAAAGTACTCTAGACGAATGAGTGCTGTATTGATGGTCTGATAAAGTTCATTATCCGCTCTCAGGAAAAAGGCGATGCGTTGGCCAAACAGCTGACCCTTGGGCAACATCTTTGCCAATATAGCCGCTGCCCACATACTGCGCTCTTTCTCTGTCGTGATAAAGAGCCCCCGATGTCCAGATGTCCCTGAAGACAGACCAACTGCCACTTCGCCTTTAAGTTCAGTGAAATCACGGGTCTTTTCACTTTCAATAGCCAAGGCTAAGGCTTCATCTCGATCCACTCCTTGGGTGTTAAGCTCATTAAAATGTTCCATCATAAAAGCCTTGTCCATATGGTCAAAGTCGCTAGGAAACCCATTTTTAAAGTAGGGGGAATCTCGCTTTAAAAAGTTCATATAGTTAGCTAATTGCTTTTTCTGATAGTCTTCTAAGGCTTCTCGAGATTTGAAGTTATGAAGCCAACGAGTTTCAATAAAAGTTTTAAGAAAGGTTATTTTTTTCATATATGATACGCTCTATCCTTTCCACAGGGTCATGACTAACAACTACCTCGATACCATCTCTCAAGACTTCCTCCAGAAACTCTGTCCCCTTGATATAGGCATCCTTGTTGTCCTGAACCAAAGAAGGAAGCAGGTGCATTTGTTTGGTATAAGGTAGAAGGTCAATCCCCCAGCATAAATCTGCTGCGATGAGAATCTGATAATCTGGAATAAAGAGACAAGCTTGCCCCCTGGCATGCCCGTCAACAGAGGCTACTAGGACACTGCCATCTCCGAAAAGATCACTAATCAGACGATAGGGAAATGCCGGGTGTTGCTGGTCAGCTCTGATAATGGTTAGATTTTTTTCAAAAGAAGCTGGCAAAAATTCCTTGAAAATCAAGTCTTTCAACTTGGGTTTCTGGTAAACTTCATACACTTCTTTTGTCAGGATAAAGGTTGCATGAGGAAAGAAGCTAGCCCCTCCCAGATGATCTGGATGTAAATGAGATAGGATGACATAGTTAATTTCTTCTGGTTTGATTCCCTTCGCTTCCAGCAAATATGAAATCTGGTCCTTCTCTGTCATTTGAACAGGCGTCCCCAAACGATAGAAAGCGTAGCGAAGTTTGGTCTTAATATCATAGTGATAGCCAGTATCATATAGTAGATAGCCTTTGTCTCTGTGCTTAATCAGAAAGACACCAGCTGGGAAGGTCATCTTTTTATTCTTGACTCCTTTAAATAGCAAACCTGTATAGCTAGTACAGTATCCTGCTGGTAAATAATCAATGCTTTCGATAATCTTGGACATATTGTTCAATCCCTTCCGAAATACTGATTTGAGGG
>CALHBZ010000231.1 GCA_937930605.1 Streptococcus oralis | reverse complement strand
GGAAAGAAGTTAGAAATTCAAGTAATGAAAAAATTTATTCAAAGAATCTTTTGACCGAATATGCTGATAAAATAAAAGAGTATGGCGAGGTAGTTAAATAGAAGTGACTTGCTTTTGATAATCTGAATTTTAAACTAGCTATTATACATCAATGCCCAGTACGTCAAAGTTCCCTTTTCTGAGATTTCATTATATAATAGCATTATATGTAATGACTGATGTAGTTACACTAACATTTCTATTTAAAAATAAAGGAGTATTATTAATGAAAAAAGCAATGGTGATTATCAACCCGACCTCTGGTGGGGAAAAGGCTTTGGATTATAAGGTCAAGCTGGAGAATAAAGCCAAATATTATTTTGAGCACGTGGAAACCAAAATTACTGAAAAAGCCTTAGATGCAACACATTTTGCTGAAGAAGCTTCTCGTGAGCAGTACGATGCAGTGCTTGTGTTCGGTGGAGATGGGACTGTCAATGAAGTGATTTCGGGTATTGCTGAGAGAGACTACATTCCTAAGTTGGGTATTATCCCAGGCGGTACAGGCAACCTCATTACGAAGCTTTTGGAAATCAATCAAGACATCGATGGCGCGATAGATGAACTCGATTTTAACTTAACTAATAAGATTGATATCGGTAAAGCGAATGATAACTATTTTGGTTATATCTTTAGTATCGGTTCACTTCCTGAGGCGATTCACAATGTTGAAATCGAGGACAAGACAAAATTCGGTATTTTAGCCTATGCTGTTAATACCATGAAGTCTGTCATGACGGATCAGGTCTTTAACATTAAGATTGAGACAGAAAATGGAAATTATGTTGGTGAAGCTAGTCATGTTTTGGTTCTTTTGACAAATTACTTCGCTGATAAGAAAATCTTTGAAGAAAACAAGGACGGCTATGCCAATATTTTGATTCTGAAAGATGCTTCTATATTCTCAAAATTATCCGTCATTCCAGATTTACTAAAAGGAGATGTTGTCGGCAATGATAATATTGAGTATATCAGAGCGCGTAATATTAAGATCTCTTCAGATAGTGAATTGGAGTCAGATGTTGACGGCGATAAATCCGATAACTTACCTGTAGAAATCAAAGTCCTAGCTCAGCGAGTAGAAGTATTTTCAAAACCGAAAGAGTAGAAGGTAAAAATTAGTTTATCCTTCACTGCGAAATCGAGTTTTATATCAACGATTGGGGGAGGAATGAATTCTCTATTTGATGAATTTCGAACAATTTGTTCTTATTTAAACCAAGTCGGGATCACTCCGACTCTCATGGGCTCTTTGGGGTTTGAATACCGTTCAAATGAAGAATGGGGGCCGTCAGACATTGACATTCATGTGCCTGGTGACCCTAGAGGTTGGGAAGCACCTGATCATCTTAGAATTTATGATTGGGATAAGATAATGAAAGTGATGAAACGCTTAGGTTACGCCTTAATAGATATTCATGAGCATGAATTCCAAAAGGATGGTCTGAGCGTTGAATTCGGAAGTATCGATTCTTTACCTGATTTTGCAGGAGTTTCGGAATCAGATATAGAGCTGATTCATCACGAAAACATCACTTTTCGCGTTCCAAACCTAGAACAGTATTTAAGTATTTACAAGGCTTCTTCCCAAGATTCCTATCGAAATAAACACAATAACAATAAGGATTTTAAAAAAATCGAGTGGCTGGAAAGACATTTGCAAAATCATATGTAGAAAACAGTGAAGCAAATCAATTTGCTGTTTTTTGTATTGATTGAACGTGAGGCAATTTGTGATGGAGCTATGTGAATACAAAGGGTACATGGATACATACAGAGACTCATTAGTTTTTTTGTCAATTTGCTCGATAGTTAGATAAGAGTTAGATAATACAAAAACAGTCCCTTCTGACTATAAGGAACTGTTTTTATATGGATTAGTTTTTAGAAGCTGCTTGGAATTCAGGGTTTTTCCATGCTTCATCAATAATTGCTTGCAATTCTTTTGCAGATGCTTGCATTTTTTGAGTTTCAGCGTCGTTCAATGGGATGTTTACTGGACGAACGATACCGTGTGCACCAACAACAGCTGGTTGACCGATAAAGACGTTTTTAACACCGTATTGCCCTTCTTGGAAGACTGAAAGTGGAAGTACTGCATTTTCGTCATCAAGGATTGCTTTTGTGATACGAGCAAGTGCTACAGCGATACCATAGTATGTAGCTCCTTTTTTGTTGATGATTGTGTAGGCTGCATCACGAACGCCTTCGAACAATTCAATCAATTCAGCTTCTTGAACGTTTTGAGTATCTTTAAGGAATTCTTCAAGGTTTACACCAGCGATGTTGGCATGTGACCAAACCGCAAATTCAGAATCTCCATGTTCACCCATGATGTAGGCGTGAACTGAACGAGCATCAACATCCAATTTTTCAGCAAGTGCTTGACGGAAACGTGCTGAGTCAAGTGAAGTACCTGAACCGATAACACGTTCTTTAGGGAATCCAGAGAATTTCCAAGTTGAGTAAGTCAAAACGTCAACTGGGTTAGCCGCAACAAGGAAGATACCATCAAAACCTGATTCAACAACTTGTGTTACAATTGATTTGTTGATAGCCAAGTTTTTACCTACAAGGTCAAGACGAGTTTCACCTGGTTTTTGAGGAGCACCTGCAGTGATAACAACAAGGTCAGCGTCAGCACAGTCAGAGTATTGAGCAGCGTAGATTTTTTTAGGTGAAGTGAAGGCGAGGGCGTGGCTAAGGTCAAGCGCATCACCTACAGCTTTTTCGTGTAATTGAGGAATTTCGATAATTCCAAGCTCTTGTGCAATTCCTTGGTTAACAAGTGCAAAAGCGTAAGATGAACCTACGGCACCGTCACCAACAAGGATCACTTTTTTGTGTTGTTTAGTTGAAGTCATTCTCTAAACATCTCCTTCATTTTTTTTAGGGGAATCCCCAGACACTTTCATTCTATCACTTTTAAAAAACTTTGTCACGAATATGCCCTCTTGTTCTTGATGTAAACGTTTTAGTGATTTCCAAAGACTGAAATAAAGGACATTTTATGGTATAATATATCTAGTTACTAATAGTGAAATGAGGCATTTATGAATGCAGGATAGAAATTTAGTGAATGTCAATCTGACAAAGGAGATGAAGACTAGCTTTATCGACTACGCCATGAGTGTTATCGTAGCGCGTGCTCTTCCTGATGTTCGAGATGGCTTAAAACCAGTTCACCGTCGTATTCTTTACGGAATGAATGAATTGGGGGTCACTCCAGATAAACCCCATAAAAAGTCAGCCCGTATCACAGGTGATGTTATGGGTAAATATCACCCACACGGAGATTCCTCTATTTATGAAGCTATGGTCCGCATGGCCCAGTGGTGGAGTTACCGTTACATGCTCGTTGATGGGCATGGAAACTTTGGTTCCATGGATGGGGACGGTGCTGCCGCGCAACGTTACACTGAGGCACGTATGAGCAAGATTGCTCTTGAAATGCTTCGTGATATCAATAAAAATACAGTTGATTTTGTAGACAACTACGATGCCAATGAACGTGAACCCTTGGTTTTGCCAGCTCGTTTTCCAAACCTTTTGGTCAACGGGGCAACTGGGATTGCCGTAGGGATGGCTACCAACATTCCTCCTCACAACCTTGGTGAAACCATTGATGCCGTGAAGCTGGTCATGGACAATCCAGATGTGACTACTAAGGACTTGATGGAAGTCTTGCTTGGTCCAGACTTTCCAACTGGTGCCCTTGTTATGGGGAAATCAGGTATTCATAAGGCCTACGAGACTGGTAAAGGTTCGATTGTTCTTCGTTCTCGTACAGAGATTGAAACTACTAAGACAGGTCGTGAGCGTATCGTTGTAACGGAATTTCCTTACATGGTTAATAAAACCAAGGTGCATGAGCATATTGTTCGCTTGGTTCAGGAAAAACGGATTGAGGGCATTACGGCAGTACGTGATGAATCCAATCGAGAAGGGGTTCGTTTCGTTATCGAAGTCAAACGCGATGCCTCCGCAAATGTTATCCTTAACAATCTCTTCAAGATGACCCAGATGCAAACCAATTTTGGTTTCAACATGTTGGCGATTCAGAATGGCGTACCAAAGATCTTGTCTCTTCGTCAAATTCTGGATGCTTATATTGAGCACCAAAAAGAAGTAGTTGTTCGTCGTACACGTTTTGACAAGGAAAAAGCAGAAGCGCGTGCTCACATCTTAGAAGGTCTTCTAATTGCACTTGACCATATCGACGAAGTGATTCGTATCATTCGTGCCAGTGAAACGGATGCGGAAGCGCAAGCTGAGTTGATGAGTAAGTTCAAGCTTTCTGAACGTCAAAGTCAAGCTATCCTTGATATGCGTCTTCGTCGTTTGACAGGATTGGAACGTGATAAGATTCAGTCTGAGTATGATGAATTGATTGCCTTGATTGCAGATTTGGCCGATATTCTTGCCAAACCTGAGCGTGTGGTCCAAATCATCAAAGAGGAATTGGACGAAGTCAAACGCAAGTTTGGTGACAAACGTCGTACGGAGTTGATGGTCGGAGAAGTCTTAACTCTTGAAGATGAAGATTTGATTGAGGAGACGGATGTCTTGATTACCCTTTCTAACAAGGGCTACATTAAACGTCTGGACCAAGGTGAGTTCACTGCCCAAAAGCGTGGTGGTCGTGGAGTCCAAGGTACTGGAGTTAAGGATGATGACTTTGTACGGGAGTTGGTTTCAACCAGCACTCATGATCACCTGCTCTTCTTTACTAATAAAGGACGTGTCTATCGCCTTAAAGGTTATGAAATCCCAGAGTATGGCCGTACAGCCAAGGGCTTGCCAGTTGTCAATCTTTTGAAGTTAGACGAAGGCGAAAGCATTCAGACCATCATCAACGTTGAGTCTGAACGTAGTGATGATGCTTATCTCTTTTTTACAACTCGTCACGGTATCGTGAAGAGAACCAGCGTCAAGGAATTTGCTAACATTCGTCAGAATGGACTTAAGGCCTTGAATCTCAAGGATGAGGATGAGTTGATCAATGTCTTGCTGACAGAAGAAGATACAGATATTATCATTGGTACCAAGTTTGGTTATGCTGTTCGCTTTAATCAGTCAGCTGTTCGTGGCATGAGCCGTATCGCGACAGGTGTCCGAGGAGTCAATCTTCGTGAAGGTGATACAGTAGTTGGCGCAAGTGTTATTACTGACCAGGATGAGGTCCTTATCATCACTGAAAAAGGTTATGGTAAACGTACTCTTGCTACTGAATATCCAACTAAAGGCCGTGGTGGTAAAGGAATGAAGACAGCCAATGTTGCTGAGAAGAATGGTCCCCTTGCAGGCCTCCTCACTGTTAAAGGTGATGAAGATCTGATGATTATCACGGATACAGGGGTCATGATTCGAACAAACGTTGCCAATATTTCACAAACAGGACGCTCAACGATGGGAGTTAAGGTGATGCGTCTAGACCAAGATGCCAAGATTGTGACCTTTACAACGGTTGCCGCAGCAGAAAAAGAAGAAGTTGGGACTGAAATTGAAACAGAGAGTGAAGTATAATGTCTGAAAAAGATAATAAAAAGAAAAAAAAGAAACGCAGAAACCTGCTGACCAATATCCTAGCAGTCTTTCTCATCCTCTTGTCTTTGGTCTTGATTTTTAATTCAAAGATCCGAAACATGTTTATGGTTTGGAATACCAATAAATATCAAGTCAGTCAGGTGACTAAGGAAAAGATTGAAGAGAATAAAGAGGCAGAAGGAAATTTCGATTTTGATTCTGTCAAATCAATCTCATCAGAAGCGGTGTTAGCTGCCCAGTGGGATGCTCAACAACTTCCAGTCATAGGAGGGATTGCCATTCCTGAAGTAGAGATCAACCTGCCTATTTTTAAAGGTTTAGATAATGTAAACTTGTTCTACGGGGCAGGGACCATGAAAGCAAATCAGAAAATGGGGGAAGGCAACTATTCACTAGCCAGCCACCATATCTTTACTGCTGAAAATGCAAGCCAAATGCTCTTTTCACCTTTAGTCAATGCCAAAGCGGGGATGAAAATTTATCTGACTGATAAAGATAAAGTATACACCTATGAGATTCGTGAGGTGAAGCACGTGACGCCTGATCGCGTAGACGAAATTGAAGACCGTGATGGTATCAAAGAAATCACATTGGTAACCTGTGTCGACTATGATGCGACAGAGCGAATTATTGTTAAAGGTGATTTTAAAGAAGTTAAAGCATATTCAGAAACATCTGATGATGTCCTTAGTGCCTTTAATAAACCATATAAACAGCGTTATTAACAAATAAAAGAACCAGTGAAGAAGAAAATCGCTGGTTTTTGTGTGAACAAAGAGAACTAAAAAAACTTTTAAAGAAAAATATGAAAAGTATTACAAGTGAAATTTTTTGAATAAAATTTTCATATTTCACGGGAAACGCTTTCTTGAAATCAAGAATTATGTTATAATATTCACAAATAAAAGTTTTAGGAGTTTTTTATGGTCTCTTCAGAATTTATCTCAAAGATTGAATTTGCTTGTAAGAAGAAAGAAAGTCTTTATAGCCAAAGCAAGTTTAAGTATGCGATTCGTTCCATGTTTGCAGGTGCCTTTCTAACATTTAGTACGGCTGCGGGTGCGGTTGGGGCTGACTTGATTAATAAGATCGCACCAGGCAGTGGTCGCTTCCTCTTCCCATTCGTTTTTGCTTGGGGATTGGCCTACATTGTTTTCTTGAATGCTGAGCTAGTAACTTCAAATATGATGTTTTTGACAGCTGGTAGTTTCTTGAAAAAAATCTCATGGAGAAAAACAGCTGAGATTTTACTTTACTGTACCTTGTTCAATCTCATAGGAGCTTTGATAGCAGGTTGGGGCTTTGCTCACTCAGCAGCCTATGCAAATCTGACACATGATAGCTTCATTTCAGGGGTTGTTGAGATGAAATTAGGTCGTTCAAATGAGTTAGTCTTACTTGAAGGTATTTTAGCCAATATCTTTGTAAACATTGCCATTCTCTCCTTTGTTTTGGTGAAAGACGGTGGGGCCAAACTTTGGCTTGTTTTGTCAGCTATTTACATGTTTGTATTCTTAACAAACGAACACATTGCAGCCAACTTTGCTTCTTTTGCGATTGTTAAGTTCAGTGTTGCAGCTGATTCCATCGCAAACTTTGACATACCTAATATCCTTCGTCACTGGGGTGTAACCTTTATCGGGAACTTCATTGGAGGTGGCCTCTTGATGGGATTACCATATGCCTTTCTCAATAAGAACGAAGATACTTATGTTGATTAAAGAAATGAGCACGAGTCAATCGTGCTTTTTTGTTTGAGGTGTAAGACTAGTCATAGTCGTTCCTTATATCAAAATATAAAAAAACGGTATTGGAAAAGACTAGCCTAAGATGATACAATATCCGTAATGAAGCTATTTGGAGGTCGTCTTATGACTCGTGATTTTAAATTTGAAACTCTACAATTACATGCTGGGCAGGTGGTTGATCCAGCTACCAAGTCTCGTGCAGTACCGATTTATCAAACAACATCCTTTGTTTTTGATGACACGCAAGAAGGTGCCGATTTGTTTGCCTTGAGAAAACCAGGGAATATCTATACCCGTATTACCAATCCTACAACAGCAGCATTTGAAGAAAGAATCGCTGCTCTTGAAGGTGGTGTTGGGGCTCTTGCGACAGCATCTGGTATGGCTGCCGTAACCTACACTATTTTGGCTCTTGCTCACGCAGGTGATCATGTAGTAGCAGCTTCAACCATTTACGGTGGAACCTTCAATCTCTTGAAAGAAACCCTTCCTCGTTATGGAATCACAACAACATTTGTGGATGTGGATAACTTGGAGGAAGTGGAAGCAGCTATCAATGACAATACCAAACTTGTCTTGATTGAAACCTTGGGCAACCCCTTGATTAACATTCCTGACTTGGAAAAATTGGCCGAAATTGCTCATAAACACCAAATTCCTCTCGTTTCGGACAATACTTTTGCCACACCGTATTTGATTAACGTCTTCTCTCACGGTGTAGATATTGCCATTCACTCAGCAACTAAGTTTATCGGTGGGCATGGTACGACTATTGGTGGTGTTATCGTGGATAGTGGTCGTTTTGACTGGGAAGCTTCAGGAAAATTCCCTCAATTTGTAGAGGAAGATCCTAGCTACCACAACTTGAGCTATACTCGCGATGTTGGGGCAGCAGCCTTTATCATCGCTGTTCGAGTTCAATTGCTTCGTGATACTGGTGCAGCCTTGTCACCATTTAATGCTTTCCTATTACTCCAAGGACTCGAAACGCTTTCGCTTCGTGTAGAACGCCATGTACAAAATGCAGAGAAAATTGTTGATTTCCTTGTCAACCATCCTAAGGTAGAAAAAGTCAACTATCCAAAACTTGCAGACAGTCCATATCATGCCTTGGCTGAGAAATACTTGCCAAAAGGTGTAGGTTCAATCTTTACCTTCCATGTCAAAGGTGGAGAAGCAGAAGCTCGCAAGGTCATTGATAATTTGGAAATCTTCTCTGACCTTGCAAACGTTGCAGATGCTAAGTCCCTTGTGGTCCATCCAGCCACAACCACTCACGGTCAGTTGTCAGAAAAAGATCTAGAAGCAGCAGGTGTCACACCAAACCAAATCCGCTTGTCTATCGGTCTTGAAAATGTAGAGGATTTGATTGAAGATTTGCGTTTGGCCTTGGAAAAAATTTAAAGTAACAGATATAAACAGTGGGTTTCGACTCGCTGTTTTTGATTTTCCCTCAAGCATGATATAATGGTTACAGAAGTCTAGAAAGAGGAAAGTTATGAACGAAATCAAATGTCCCAACTGTGGGGAAGTCTTTACAGTAAATGAGAGCCAGTATGCTGAACTTTTGTCCCAAGTGAGAACGACAGAGTTTGATAAGGAACTACACGATCGCATGAAGCAGGAGCTTGCCCTAGCTGAGCAAAAGGCTATGAATGAGCAACAGTCAAAACTAGCTCAAAAAGACCAAGAAATTGCCCAATTACAGAGTCAAATCCAAAACTTTGATACAGAGAAAGAGTTAGCTAAGAAAGAAGTTGAACAGACAAGCCATGAGGCCTTGTTGGCCAAGGACAAGGAAGTACAAGCCTTGGAAAACCAACTGGCTACCTTGCGTTTGGAGCATGAAAATCAACTGCAAAAGACCCTCTCTGACCTAGAAAAAGAGCGCGATCAGGTCAAAAATCAGCTCCTCTTGCAAGAAAAGGAAAATGAGTTATCTCTATCTTCCCTCAAGCAAAATTACGAAGCCCAGCTCAAGGCAGCCAGTGAGCAAGTCGAATTTTACAAGAATTTCAAGGCTCAACAATCGACCAAGGAAATCGGAGAAAGTTTAGAGAGATATGCTGAAAGTGAGTTCAACAAGGTCCGCAGCTTTGCTTTTCCAAATGCTTACTTTGAGAAGGATAATAAGGTCTCTGCGCGTGGTTCTAAGGGGGACTTTATCTTCCGTGATTTTGATGAAAATGGTATCGAAATCATTTCCATCATGTTTGAGATGAAAAATGAAGCCGATGGCACAAAAAGTAAACATAAGAATGCCGATTTCTACAAAGAGTTGGATAAGGACAGACGAGAAAAAAACTGTGAGTATGCAGTTTTAGTAAGTATGCTTGAAGCTGATGACGACTCCTTTAATACAGGCATTGTCGATGTTAGCCATGTGTATGAGAAGATGTATGTCGTCCGTCCTCAGTACTTTATCCAGTTGATTGGACTCTTGCGTAACGCTGCCCTTAATTCCCTAAAATACAAACAGGAGTTAGCGCTTGTTCGTGAGCAGAATATCGATATTACCAATTTTGAGGAAGACTTGGATGCCTTCAAAGTAGCTTTTGCCAAGAACTACAACTCTGCTTCGACTAACTTTGGTAAAGCCATCGATGAAATCGACAAGGCTATAAAGCGTATGGAGGAAGTCAAGAAGTTCCTGACCACATCAGAAAATCAGCTCCGCCTCGCAAATAATAAGTTGGATGATGTTTCAGTAAAAAAACTAACTCGAAAAAATCCAACTATGAAAGCGAAGTTTGAAGCGCTGAAGGGCGAGTAGGAGGATCCTATGCAGATACGAAAAGCAACCATGAAAGATGCTGAAGCACTACTGTCTCTATACGAAGACTTGGGCTATCCAACGACTGCTTCTAAGCTGTCTCGACGTTTAGAAATGATTCTTTCTCAACCACATTATGGCTGTCTTCTAGCTGAAAGAAACGGAGAAATTTTAGGTTTCTTAGGTTATGCAAAGCTCGTCTTTTTTGAAGCAGATGGATCTTACTATCGTATTTTAGCTTTGTCAGTTGCAAAAGAAACAAGACGACAAGGAATTGCTAGTAGGCTAATTGATGAATTGAAAAAACAAGCGGTAAAAGAAGGAGTTAAGGCACTGGCTCTAAATAGTGGATTAACCGCTGAACGAAATGCTGCACATCAGTTTTATCAGGCAGTTGGATTTGAAAAAGTGACTGCCGGCTTTGCCTTGCATTTAAAAACTCAACATAGATAAATCATGAAAAAATAGTAGAGGGAACGAAGTAATATCTTCAACAAAAGGGAAAAACTTATATTTTAACGACAAGGGCATGGATTATGTGACCTTTGGTAAAGGAAAGAAGTCTTTCGTCATCATAAAGAGAGTTTTAGTATTTTTAGAAAGTTAATGAATGAACGGTATTATAAACTTAAAAAAAGAAGCAGGGATGACCTCGCATGATGTGGTTTTTAAATTGCGCAAGATTTTAGGGACTAAGAAGATTGGCCATGGTGGGACCTTGGATCCGGATGTAGTGGGTGTTTTGCCCATTGCAGTTGGCAAGGCGACCCGAATGGTTGAATTTATGCAGGATGAAGGCAAGATTTACGAGGGTGAAATCACTCTCGGCTATTCCACGACGACCGAGGATGCTAGTGGGGAAGTGGTCGCAGAGACACCCGTTTTGTCGCCCTTAGATGAAAAGCTTGTCGATGAAGCAATTACTAGCCTGACTGGGCCTATTACTCAGATTCCTCCCATGTATTCGGCTGTCAAGGTCAATGGTCGCAAGCTCTATGAGTATGCACGTGCTGGTCAGGAAGTGGAGCGCCCAGAACGTCAGGTGACTATTTATCAATTTGAACGGACAAGTTCGATTTCTTATGATGGGCATCTTGCACGTTTTACTTTTCGTGTAAAATGTAGTAAGGGGACTTATATCCGTACCTTGTCTGTTGACTTGGGAGAGAAGCTGGGTTATGCGGCTCATATGTCCCATTTGACACGGACTAGTGCAGCCGGTTTACAGCTAGAAGATGCTCTTACCTTGGAAGAAATTGCTGAAAGAGTAGAGGCTGGTCAATTGGACTTTCTTTATCCTCTAGAGATTGGAACAGGGGACCTTGTTAAAGTTTTCCTAACTCCAGAACAGGCTACAGCAGTTCGCTTTGGTCGTTTTATCGAGCTCGACCAAACAGAACAAGAATTGGCTGGCTTTGAAGGAGAAAAATTGCTAGCCATTCTAGAAAAACGGGGTAATCTTTATAAGCCAAGGAAGGTTTTTGGATAGTCTAGCTGGGTATAAGTATTAGAATTGTTAACCATAATCTATCCGAAAACAGACTATAAATTTTACAAAAAATGTGATAGAATAGACGACGGATAAAAAAACGGAGGATAGCATGCAAAATAGACCAATCATTATCGGGGTTACAGGTGGTTCTGGTGGAGGAAAAACCAGTGTTTCAAGAGCCATTTTATCGCATTTTCCTGATGAGAAGATTTCCATGATTGAGCATGATTCGTACTACAAGGATCAGTCTCATTTGACCTTTGAAGAGCGTGTCAAAACCAACTATGACCATCCTTTTGCCTTTGATACAGATCTGATGATCGAGCAGATTAAGGAGTTGTTGGCAGGGCGTCCGGTGGACATTCCGACTTATGACTACACAGAGCATACACGAAGCAGTAAGACCTATCGTCAGGAGCCTCAAGATGTCTTTATTGTTGAGGGGATTTTGGTCTTGGAGGACAAGCGCCTGCGCGATTTGATGGATATCAAAATTTTTGTGGATACAGATGATGATGTGCGCATTATTCGTCGTATTAAGCGTGATATGGAAGAGCGTGGCCGTAGTTTGGATAGCGTTATTGAGCAGTATTTAGGTGTGGTCAAACCTATGTACCATCAGTTTATCGAACCAACCAAGCGTTATGCTGATATCGTCATTCCTGAAGGGGTCAGCAATACAGTGGCTATCGACCTGTTGACGACCAAGATTGCAAAGATTTTGGAAGAAGCTCGAAACAGCAAATAATCAGATGTGGAGGCCTTGCCTCCTTTTTTATTTTTCACTCATAATGGTACATAAATGGAGATTTTTAGGCATATTTTTGGTATAATAATACCTATGAAAGAGCAAGAAAATGAATAGTAGGTGGAGATGGAAAAGTATTTATCGGTAACAACTTTGACCAAGTATCTGAAAATGAAATTCGATAAAGACCCTTACTTGGAACGGGTCTATTTAACTGGTCAAGTTTCTAACTTTCGTAAACGACCTACTCACCAATATTTCTCTCTAAAAGATGACCATGCGGTTATTCAGGCGACCATCTGGTCAGGAATTTATCAGAAATTAGGCTTCGACCTCGAAGAAGGAATGAAGATCAATGTGATTGGGCGTGTTCAGGTTTATGAGCCAAGCGGGAACTACTCTATCATCATTGAGAAGGCTGAACCTGATGGAGTTGGTGCGCTTGCGATTCAGTTTGAACAACTCAAGAAAAAACTAACGGAAGAAGGCCTTTTTCAAGAACGCTTCAAGCAACCTCTTCCCCAGTTTGCTAAGAGAATTGGTGTCGTAACTAGTCACAGTGGAGCCGTTATTCGAGATATTATCACGACCGTGAGCAGACGTTTTCCTGGTGTTGATATCCTTCTCTATCCGACCAAGGTGCAAGGAGATGGAGCTGCTGAGGAAATAGCACGGAATATTGCTCGTGCTAATCAACGGGATGATTTGGACTTGCTCATTATTGGTCGTGGTGGAGGTTCCATCGAGGATCTCTGGGCCTTTAACGAAGAGATTGTCGTACGGGCTATTTTTGAATCCCGTTTGCCAGTCATTTCTAGTGTGGGGCATGAGACGGATGTGACCTTGGCAGACTTTGTTGCGGATCGCAGAGCGGCGACACCAACTGCTGCGGCAGAACTGGCAACGCCTGTAACTAAGTTGGATCTCTTGACCCATTTGCAAAATCAAGAAAAACGAATGGCAACAGCAGTCCGAAATGTCCTATCTAAGAAAAAAGAAGCTTTGAAAAAATGCAGTCAGTCTGTTATCTTTAGACAGCCAGAGCGCTTGTATGACAGTTATTTGCAACGATTGGACCAACTGCAACTGCGATTAAAACAAAGTTTGCGAACGAGGATTTCTGATAGCAACCAAGTAGTACAAGCAAAGACTCATCAACTAGTACAATTATCACCCGTTACCAAAATCCAACGCTATCAAGACCGTCTAGGCCAGTTGGACAAGCTTCTACGTAGCCAAATGGCTCTGGTTTATGATACCAAGGTTGCTGAGGTCAAGCGACTTTCAGAAGCCTTGCTGATGTTGGATACGAGCCGAATTGTTGCGCGTGGCTATGCTATTGTCAAAAAAGAAGAGTCCGTTGTGGATTCTGTTGAGAGTTTGAAGAAAAAAGACCAAGTGACGCTTTTGATGCGAGATGGTCAAGTAGAATTA
>CALHBZ010000230.1 GCA_937930605.1 Streptococcus oralis | reverse complement strand
CGAAGTTTGATCTTCAACTCACCTACAGCCTGAATGTAAGGATCTAAAAATTCTTCCCATTCTATGGTCATATTTTCTCCCTTGTAATGTTTGATTGCTATGTCGAAAATCTTTGATTTTTTCAGTACATTCGTATACAATAAATACATTGTCCATTATACCATAAATCGCTTTCAAAGATATAGAAAAGGTTGAAAAAATGAAACATTTAGAAATAGAATTGAAAACACTTCTGAAAAAAGAGGAATATGATCATCTAAAAAAACAGTTTTCCCATATCCAACCCGTCCTTCAGAAAAACTACTACATTGACACACCAGATTTCCAACTGCGTGAAAAGAAGGTTGCCATGCGCATTCGCACCTTTTCAGATTGGGCGGAGTTGACCTTGAAAGTGCCACAAACTGTAGGAAATATGGAATACAATCAGAAACTGAATCTTCCAGAGGCTGAACATTATTTAGAAAAACAGATCCTACCTCAAGGGATGGTTATGGAGAAACTTGCTGAGATTGGCATTGAAAGTCATGACTGGTTTGTTCTGGGTTGTCTTGCAACTATTCGTTACGAAATGGAAACGTCGATTGGTCTAATGGCACTAGATGAAAGTCACTACTTTGATCATACAGACTACGAACTGGAGCTAGAAGTCACTGATCACGAGGAAGGAAAACGAGATTTTCAGCAATTTTTAGATGAAAATCAGATAACTTATCAGAAAGCTCCTTCAAAATTAATTCGTTTTATTAAAAGCATGAAAAAATGCTGAAATAATCTCCATTTTTTGGTAGAATAATGGAGACAAAATATTTAGAGTTTACAGAGGACGGTCCATAATGTCAGATAGAAACAACATGAAACTTTTTGCACTTAATTCCAATCATGAAATTGCACAGAAAATCGCAGAAACGGTTGGGATACCTCTCGGAAAATTATCTTCTCGCCAATTTTCTGATGGTGAAATCCAGGTCAACATTGAAGAGAGTGTCCGTGGTTACGATGTCTACATCATCCAATCAACCAGCTACCCCGTTAGCAACCACTTGATGGAGTTGTTAATAATGGTTGATGCTTGTGTACGTGCAAGTGCTCATAGTATCAACGTTGTCCTTCCTTACTTTGGTTATGCTCGTCAGGATCGTATCGCTTCTTCTCGCGAACCCCTCACTGCAAAACTGGTTGCAAATATGCTTGTCAAGGCTGGTGTAAGTCGTGTTCTAACGCTTGACCTCCACGCTGTTCAGGTTCAAGGTTTCTTTGACATTCC
>CALHBZ010000229.1 GCA_937930605.1 Streptococcus oralis | reverse complement strand
CCAATTCAAAAATCTTCTCACCTACTTCTGCCCACTTTGGAAATGACCAAAACGCCAACACCAACGTGATTGACTGGTCTTTCCCAGGAGTACTACCAGTTCTCAATAAAGGGGTTGTCGATGCTGGTATCAAGGCAGCTCTTGCTCTTAACATGGACATCCACAAAAAGATGCACTTCGACCGCAAGAATTACTTCTACCCTGATAATCCAAAAGCCTACCAAATTTCTCAGTTTGATGAGCCAATCGGTTATAACGGCTGGATTGAAGTCGAGCTAGAAGACGGTACGACTAAGAAAATCGGTATCGAACGTGCTCACCTAGAAGAAGACGCTGGTAAAAACACCCACGGTACAGATGGCTACTCTTATGTTGACCTCAACCGCCAAGGGGTTCCTTTGATTGAGATTGTATCTGAAGCGGACATGCGTTCTCCTGAAGAAGCCTACGCTTATCTGACAGCCCTCAAGGAAGTCATCCAGTACGCTGGCATTTCTGACGTTAAGATGGAAGAAGGTTCTATGCGTGTGGATGCCAACATCTCCCTTCGCCCTTATGGCCAAGAGAAATTCGGTACCAAGACAGAGTTGAAGAACCTCAACTCCTTCTCCAATGTCCGTAAAGGGCTTGAATACGAAGTCCAGCGTCAAGCTGAAATCCTTCGTTCAGGTGGTCAAATTCGCCAAGAAACACGCCGTTATGATGAAGCCAACAAGGCAACCATCCTCATGCGTGTCAAGGAAGGGGCTGCAGACTACCGCTACTTCCCAGAACCAGACCTACCACTTTTTGAAATCTCAGACGAGTGGATCGAAGAAATGCGTACAGAGTTACCAGAATTTCCAAAGGAACGCCGTGCGCGCTACGTATCTGACCTTGGCTTGTCAGACTACGATGCTAGCCAGCTAACTGCTAACAAAGTCACTTCTGACTTCTTTGAGAAAGCTGTTGCCCTCGGTGGCGATGCTAAGCAAGTCTCAAACTGGCTCCAAGGGGAAGTCGCTCAGTTCTTGAACGCTGAAGGCAAGACACTGGAACAAATCGAGTTAACACCAGAAAACTTGGTTGAAATGATTGCCATCATCGAAGACGGCACTATCTCTTCTAAGATTGCCAAGAAAGTCTTTGTCCATTTGGCTAAAAACGGTGGTGGAGCGCGTGAATACGTGGAAAAAGCAGGCTTGGTGCAAATCTCAGATCCAGCTATCTTGATTCCAATCATCCACCAAGTCTTTGCCGATAACGAAGCTGCCGTTGCCGACTTCAAATCAGGTAAACGCAACGCAGATAAGGCCTTCACAGGATTCCTTATGAAGGCAACCAAAGGCCAAGCTAATCCACAAGTTGCCCTTAAACTGCTTGCAC
The DNA here is from genome assembly GCA_937930605.1 of Streptococcus oralis. Classification (GTDB taxonomy): domain Bacteria; phylum Bacillota; class Bacilli; order Lactobacillales; family Streptococcaceae; genus Streptococcus; species Streptococcus oralis_CO. The sequence goes on along the minus strand of CALHBZ010000229.1, from coordinate 5,245 downwards.
AGGAATTGGCCAAGTTGAAAGAAAGTGAGTAATTCGCTAGTAGTCACCCAGTAGTCTACCCAGCAAGAGAGAATTCTACCTTTTCAATCATATAGTTAGGAGACACATGAAAAAGTTTTATGCTCTTTTAATGACCTGTTTATTACTTGTTTTTCTATCCGTGCCTCAAATCGTTGATGCGGGTGTCGGACATTCCAGAAGTGGAGGGAGCAGCCGCAGTAGCAGCCGCTCAAGTGGAGGTGGAAGTCGCTCTGGTGGCTCATCTTATAACTACTACCGCTCTGGATACGGGTCATCCTCTAGTAGCTCTTCCAACCCATTCGAAATGGGATTGGTGTTCCTAATAGTCTCAGGAGTTTTCCTAGTTCGTATCTTTCAATCCTCGAAGAATAACTCAGAAGATTCAAGTTCAACAGACACTAGTAATGATTCTCAAACGCTCCATCGTCGAGTTGAACACAACACACGGGCCATTAGTCTTGTGAAATACGGGGATCCAAACTTTGACGCTGATGCCTTTATTTCTTGGGTTAAGGAAGTCTACCTTAAATTGCAGGTTGCCTGGACTGAGAAAAATTGGAACTCTGTCCGAGCTTTAGAAAGTACCAGCCTCTACTCCCAACACAGTGCCCAACTCGAAGACCATATTCGTGCTAAAACAACCAATGTTTTAGAGAAAGTTTGTATCGAAAATGTTCGCATCAAGGAGTTCATTGAAAATCCTGACGGAAACGATACCTTAGTGGTGATTCTATCATCAATTTTACGAGACTATGTCATTGACGATGAGACTCGCCGTGTCATTGAAGGAGACCCTAAAAAAGATCTCTTCACCGTGTATCAATTAAACTTTATTCGTCAACACGGTAGCCAAACGCAGGCAGTCAATCCAGACCAAGTGGTGAGCGACCACTGTCCAAACTGTGGCGCCCCATTGAAAATCTCTGCAGTTAGCGAGTGTGACTACTGTGGTGCCAATCTCTCTCGCAGTCCAAACCAATGGGTACTCGATACCTACGATGTTGTGGATGAAGACGAACTATATAATTAGGAGGAATTATGGGATTTATACGTGCAGCCTTATCAGCAGGCTTAAATAGTTTTAATGATAGTAAATTCAAGGAAGCCATTGTCCTTCCAGATAATGTCTCTGGCGATGCCTTAGCCGTCAAGGGTCAATTACTCACAAAAGACCCAGATGGACGTTCTCGTCACAGCAATCAAAATACAGGCCTCTTGTCGGACGGCAGTGTGGTTATCGTTCCCCAAGGCTATACCGCTGTTTTGGTAAACAACGGTACTTTCCTTGGTGAAGTCCTTGAAGCTGGTAGCCACGAATGGCAAGCTGGTGATAACGCCTGGCTCCTTGAAAAAGGTGGTTTAAAAGGCACTTGGGAAAACTTTAAAAACCGTTTCTCTTTTGGTGGACAAGTCATCACCCAACAAGAAATTATCTTTATCCGCATGCAACCCATCGCGGGCAATAAGTTCGGCACACAAAATGCGGTCGAATATTTCAGTGAACGTTACCAACAACTGCTCAACATCCGTTTCTATGGCTTGTTTGATGTAAAAATAGCTGATCCCGTTCTCTTCTACGTAAGCTCTGTTAGTCGCCAAATTACTGACGGACAGCCATTTACTCTCCAAGATGTGGCTCAAGGAACGCTCCGCCAAAATATCGCACCGAAAATCGCAATTGCCATTGCCAAATACACCAATGAAAACAAGGTTGATATCTATAGCCTCAATGCTAATCAAGATACCTTTAACGAACTCGCCAAACAAGAGGTCAACAAGGTTTGGACAGGTCTCTACGGTATTGAAGCAACCAATATCTTGCTTGAAGACCTCAGCTACGACCAAGAAAGTCTTGCCATTGTTCGCAAACTTGATAGTGAGCTCGCTGCTATGAAGTACAACACGATTGAAATCGAAGAACGCCGAGCGCGTAACGAAGCCCTCATTGCCGCAGCCTCAAATGAAGGGAATGGCAATGGGATGAACATGTTTATGGGAATGAATCTTGGCCAAACTCTCGGTGGTCAACTAAGCCAACAAGTCCAAAATCAAGCACCGACTCAAAATGCTGGGCAAGCTACTAGCAAGAATTTTTATATCGAAGTTGATGGAAAATACGTCCTCGTCACCAAAGACGAAGATGGAAATATCGTACCAGTCAACTAATCAAGCTCATTCTGATATTTGAGTAATGTTGTCTTTTATGGTACAATAAAGAGTAAATTATTTTATTAAAGAGGTAAAAACATGATTGAAGCAAGTAAATTAAAAGCTGGTATGACCTTTGAAACAGCTGACGGAAAATTGATCCGCGTTTTGGAAGCTAGCCACCACAAACCAGGTAAAGGAAACACCATCATGCGTATGAAATTGCGTGATGTCCGTACTGGTTCTACATTTGACACAAGCTACCGTCCAGAGGAAAAATTTGAACAAGCCATCATCGAGACTGTCCCAGCTCAATACTTGTACAAAATGGATGACACAGCTTACTTCATGAATACAGAAACTTACGATCAATATGAAATCCCTGTAGTCAACGTTGAAAACGAATTGCTTTACATCCTTGAAAACTCAGAAGTGAAAATCCAATTCTACGGAACTGAAGTGATTGGTGTCACAGTTCCTACTACTGTTGAATTGACAGTTGCAGAAACTCAACCATCTATCAAAGGTGCTACGGTTACAGGTTCTGGTAAGCCAGCAACGATGGAAACTGGACTTGTCGTAAACGTTCCAGACTTCATCGAAGCAGGACAAAAACTCGTCATCAACACTGCTGAAGGAACTTACGTTTCTCGTGCCTAATCTCTAGAAAGAGGTCATTCTATGGGAATTGAAGAACAACTTGGCGAAATCGTTATCGCCCCACGTGTACTTGAAAAAATCATTGCTATTGCTACAGCAAAAGTAGAGGGTGTTCACTCTTTTTCAAACAAATCAGTATCTGACACCCTTTCAAAACTTTCTCTTGGTCGCGGTGTTTATCTACGAAATGTTGATGAGAAACTAACAGTGGACATCTACCTTTATCTTGAGTATGGGGTAAAGGTACCAAAAGTCGCTATGGCTATTCAAAAAGCTGTCAAAGATGCTGTTTACAATATGGCTGATGTGGAATTGGATGTTGTTAATATCCATGTTACAGGTATCGTCCCAGATAAAACACCAAAACCTGACTTGAAAGACTTGTTTGATGAGGACTTCCTCAATGACTAGTCCACTATTAGAATCTAGGCGTGAGCTCCGTAAGTGTGCCTTTCAAGCTCTCATGAGTCTTGAGTTCGGTACAGACACCGAGACTGCTTGTCGTTTCGCCTATACACACAATCGTGAAGATACTGATGTGCAACTTCCAGCCTTTTTGACAGAGCTCGTTTCTGGTGTTCAAGCTAAAAAGGAAGAACTTGACAAGCAAATCACACAGCATTTAAAAGCAGGTTGGACCATCGAGCGTTTAACACTCGTGGAGAGAAACCTCCTTCGCTTAGGAGTCTTTGAAATCACTTCATTTGACACCCCTCAGCTGGTTGCTGTTAACGAAGCTATCGAGCTTGCAAAGGTCTTCTCAGATCAAAAATCTGCCCGTTTTATCAATGGACTGCTCAGCCAGTTTGTAACAGAAGAACAGTAAATAGAAAAAGTGTTTGACAGACATCAAACACTTTTTTCTTTGCCTTCCACTATCTAAAAAAATGATAATAGATAAAATTATAAACAAAAATCCAGATGGGTTTTACATAAATGAGAAAGTTGAAAAAACTATGGCACAGGATGGTAATTTTTAAGTTCTTTGTCCAACGGTAGACAAGGGCATAGAAGAGACCGCCTAAACTATAAATAATCAAACTGATAGGATCTCGGTGAGTTAGGATCAAATGACTAAGTCCAAAGATAAGAGCAGATAGGATAACATCCAGATAGTACTTGGACTGGGGAAAGAAGGAATTCATAAAATACCCTCTGTCAATTAGTTCCTCTGATATAGGTGCGACGACTACTGTTAAACTAAAACTGAGAATAGTTGATAGAAAAGTTGGTTGCCCATTAGAGTATAGAATCGAAAGAAGGTCTTGAAAGATATACTTGCTATCAATTAAGTGATGAAACTGTAATTGATAAGCATCCACCAATTGACGAACAAAATAAGTAGCCACTAGACCAACTACAAGGTAAAAGAATCTTGACTTCTTTGAGCCCTTTTTTTCAAAAATATAGAGCATCTTTTTCTTTTTCAACCAGCAGACGAATAAGACTACAAGAACTAGTTCCCAAACAAGTGAAATGATAGAATAGCCATCTATCCCCCATCCCAAAAACTTAGTTAGATGTATAATCCCTAACTCTGGTAGATAAACCGATAGAAATACCAGTAAGATATATACTCCTAAATGCCCTAGTTTTTTCATTTTTACAAACTTCCTTAACTTCTTATTCCGTTATATAACTTATTCCCGTAATTTAGATTTCTAATTTCCTTTCAAGTTTGAAAATCATTCAAACATTACAAGCTTCTATATCTAGTATAAATCATTTTTGACCAGTGTTCCATCCATCTCCCCAACTGTCAATTTTTCATCCTGAAATGTATGTTCTCTAGAAAAAAATGAGACCTTTCTAGTCTCATTTAGTCATTCTTAATACTTTCTAAAACGTTGGTAACGTTCTTCGAGGAGCTGTTCCAAGGCTAAGCCTTGCAAGCGGTCAAGCTCTGCAAGCAATTCATTTTTAAGGTGAGCTTGCAGTTCTTTACTGGAGAGATCTGTTTCTGAGATTACCTTGTTAACGATACCCAACAATACAGAGAGTGGTTTCTCTTGAGCCTAGGCTACTGCTGGTTGCACTTCTTCCAGCTCCTCTAACGCGATGCGCTCCTTAAGCGGAGGCAACCATGGCTGTGGTACTGGCGGGATATTCTGCTCTTCACTCAGAAGTTTGATATTTTGCACAATCGCATCCAACTCTGTCGGAACTTCCTTGATTTCATCCACATCTTCTAAACCTGATAGGTCCTCATTCAAGATCTCATATTGACCCAAGTCATTGATCAGGTAGATGGTATGGTCCTCGATCCCCATATCGTCCTTGTCTGGCTGGTAATCCGCGCCTGACCAGGTTGACTGGAAGAGCTCATAGACTTCATTGTTTCCGACTTGCAGATAGGCACGCCCCGTCTGAGTGATCTCAGCCGCATCCGGTGTATGAAGCATTTCATTGGAGTCCG
>CALHBZ010000228.1 GCA_937930605.1 Streptococcus oralis | reverse complement strand
CGAGCCATAGATTGTTACCTTACTAGTCTATCAGATTCTGATAAGTTTGGCAAGTCTTTTCCCTGATTTTATTAAAAATATCGATAAAAATCATCCCAGTTTTTACTGAGGTGATAGGAGAAGAATTATTGGTCCGCCTGACTTGGATCTTTTTGTTCTTCTTTCTTTTCATTTTTAGATTCAGCTGTCTCTTCTTGGGATGTTTCTTTTACTGTTTCACTTTCTTCAACAGTCTTATTTTCAGTATTTTCTTCTTCAGCTAGTTCAGTTTCAACTGGTTCTTCTTTAACAGGTTCTTTGTTTTCTGTTTCAGCTTCGACATGAGCTGGTTCTGTAGTTTCTTCTTTTGGCTCAGTTTCCTCTTGTGTGGTCTCTGTTTTTTCAGCTGTAGTTTCTTCTTTTTTATGTTCTTGAGTTTCTTTTTTGATTTCCTCAACTGCAGTTTTTACGGTAGTAGTCGTTACGCGTCCGACTGTTTGAGCAAAATCTTTTCCTGATTCAGCTAATTCTGCAAATGAATCTTTTGTGATTTTACCGCCTGACATTGCCAAGAGACCAGTTACAACTAGTGCAATACTAGCAAGAAGAGCCAGAATCAAACCAAAGCCGATTGAAATGCCATATCCACCAAAGTTAGACATGTACTTATTTACATTAAAAAGATTAATTAGTGTGACGAGAGTTGCAATTGCACCCGAAACAATGACACCAATTGAGAACCCTTTAGACATTGCTTTATTCATATTATTCAAGCACGCAAGAACAATAGATACAATAGCTGCGATAATGACAAGCCACCCATCTCCTTGGTAACCATTCATACTATAGGACCCAAAAGCACCCGCATTTATACTAGCCCATGGCAAGAGAGAACCAAGGATTGCTACTCCAGCAGAAATGAGGATAAACAAACGATTTTTTTCCATTACTAAGTCTCCTTTTTTCAGTTTGACTTATTATACCATAAACTGAGGTACAAAGAAACCGTATATTTTAAGAATAGTGCATATAAAAGGCCAAGAAAATTCTTTCTTAGCCTTGGTGAATCTGCAGAGCATCTTTAAGCTCTTTGTATATTTGTTCATTTTCTTCTAGACTATAGGAATTGGCGCCACTGGCTAATGGATGTCCGCCCCCATCGTGGCGTTTGGCAATCTCATTGATAGGGGTGATTTTACTGCGCATACGCACACGGAAGTGACCATCAGCTTGTTCAACAAAGATGGCCCAAGCCTTAACAGTATCAATTCGACCAGGTGCTCCAACAATCGCTGCTGTTTCAGCATCTGTAACCTTATATCTTTTCAAGATTTCTTGAGTAAGCAGAACGCGTGCGGCTCCGTTTTCATCAACTTCTAAGTAATCATAGACATACCCTTGAAGTTTTGCAATCTTGAAGCTCATGGTATCCATTTGACGAGACAATCCAGCAAAGTCAAAATCAACTTCTCGAAGCTGGGCAGCTATTCTAAAGGTACGAGCACTAGTTGACGGGTAGAGAAAACGCCCCGTATCCCCGACAATTCCTGCATAGAGAAGTCGTGCCGCTTCACTAGACAAAGCCAGCTGATTTTCTTGAGCAAATAGAGTAATCATCTCACTGGCACTGCTTGAACTTGTATCCACCCAAGATAGGTCACCATAAACATCATCATCTGGATGGTGATCGATTTTGATGGTAAAATCAGCTTGTTCATAGCGTTTATCATCGATACGAGGACGATTCGCTGTATCACAAATAATAGCAAGAGCTCCTTGGTAGTCACTGTCTTGGACAGTATCCATTTCCGCCATCCAAGTTAGAGTTGGTTCGTTAAAACCGACTACTTTGATAGTTTTTTCTGGGAAATGGTGTGTGAGAAGAGCCTTTAAACCTACCTGGCTCCCCAAGGCATCAGGGTCTGGTTTCATATGACGATGAATGATGATGGTATCGTATTCTTTGATTTTCTCTAAAATTTGTTGGCAAATTTCCATAAATAACCTCAATTCTTTCTCATTTCATTGTAGCACAAGAATTTTTATTTTTAAAATGAAAAAGATATGATATAATGGAGAAAGATAAATTGAGGAGGACGATATGGCATTAGCAAAAATTGTATTTGCCAGTATGACCGGTAATACCGAAGAAATTGCAGATATTGTTGCAGATAAATTGCGTGACTTGGGTTTGGATGTCGATGTGGATGAATGTACGACTGTTGACGCTTCAGACTTCTTGGAAGCTGACATCGCAATCGTTGCGACCTATACTTATGGCGATGGAGAGTTGCCAGATGAGATGATGGACTTCTACGAAGACCTAGCAGACCTCAACTTGAATGGTAAAATTTACGGAGTGGTCGGTTCAGGTGACACCTTCTACGACGAATTCTGTAAGGCTGTTGATGACTTTGATCGCGTTTTTGTAGCGACAGGAGCAGAAAAAGGTTCAGAGTGTGTTAAAGTGGATCTTTCTGCTGAAGAAGAAGATATCGAACGCTTGGAACAATTCGCAGAAGAATTGGCTGCAAAAGTAGGATAAGAATCAAGCTGCGCTGACTGGAAGAGTCAGTGCGTTTTTTATTAGTTATTTGGGGATTTCACTAGCCTATTTGGTGGCTTTTTGATACAATAATTCAAATAAAGGAGGAGACACTATGGATTTAAATAGTATTCGGCAAGAAATTGATCAAATAGACGACCAAATCGTCAAGCTCCTAGAAGAACGGATGCACTTAGTTGAAGGGGTTGTCGCCTATAAAAAAGCATCTGGTAAGCCAATCTTAGATACTAAGAGAGAAGAAGTTATTTTTGAAAAAGTCAGAAGTCGTGTAGAGGATAAGCGCTATCAGGAGACTATTGTCGCAACTTTTTCGGACATACTCAAACGTTCGCGTGATTATCAGGATCAAAACATCAAATGAAAAAAGAGCAATTCTATCCGCTATGGATTTTTTTAGCTGCTATGTTGGGTGGCCTTGTCCGCTATTTTGTATCTAGTCAGTTGCCAGCCAGTCCTGAATTTCCTTGGGGAACCCTCCTTGTCAACTATCTGGGGATTTTCTGCTTGGTCTATCTGGTAAAAGGCTATCTGGTCTATAAGGGAAGCAGTAAAGGTTTGGTTTTGGCGCTGAGTACAGGCTTTTGTGGTGGTTTAACAACCTTTTCTAGCCTGCTCTTGGATGCTGTGAAATTGCTTGATACCGGGCGTTATCTTAGTTTAGTCATGTATTTGCTTTTGAGTATCGGTGGAGGCTTGCTCTTGGCTTATTTTATAGGGAGGAAGAAATGGTAATCATCTATCTTGCAATCGCCTGTGGCTTTGGAGCCCTAGTGCGCTATTTCTTTTCCCGATACAATCAATCCTCGAAATTGCCCCTAGGAACTCTCATAGCCAATCTTCTCGGTTGTTTTTTGGTTGGCTTATTCTACAACCATGTGGAGTCCAAGGAAGTCTACGCTATCCTAGCGACAGGTTTCTGTGGTGGGTTGACGACCTTTTCAACCTTGAATGATGAGCTGCAAAGACTACTTAGTGACAAGAAGGTATTTTATAGCTATTTACTCTTAACCTACATAGGTGGTTTTCTAGCGATTTTTTTAGGAATTCTGCTATAAATTTCTTTACTTTTAGGTGGAAATTTGGTAAACTGTATCTTGTGTGTAATGGACGCACAAAAATACAGTTTATCCGCTGAGGAAGGTTCCTCAAGATTGACAAAGATAGGAGAATAAAATGAATCCATTAATCCAAAGCTTGACTGAAGGTCAACTTCGTACAGATATCCCATCATTCCGTCCTGGTGACACTGTTCGTGTACATGCGAAAGTTGTCGAAGGTAACCGTGAACGTATCCAGATTTTTGAAGGTGTTGTTATCGCACGTAAAGGTGCTGGTATCTCAGAAAACTATACAGTTCGTAAAATCTCTAACGGTGTAGGTGTTGAGCGTATCTTCCCAATCCACACTCCACGTGTTGAAAAGATCGAAGTTGTTCGTTACGGTAAAGTACGTCGTGCGAAATTGTACTACTTGCGTGCACTTCAAGGTAAGGCAGCTCGTATCAAAGAAATCCGTCGTTAATTCGACTAAAAACTCTGCTCACCCAGCAGGGTTTTTCTCTAGCTCCCTTAGTTCAATGGATATAACAACTCCCTCCTAAGGAGTAGTTGCAGGTTCGATCCCTGCAGGGGGCATTTTGGGAAGTGTAAAGAAAAACAAAGAATATTTAAAGTGTTAGTTTAAAGGTAATCATCACAATTTAGTTTTTAAGATAGGATAGTATTTTTGGAATCTTTGACCAAAGTGTGACCAATGTAGAATAAAGTGGATCAGGAAACTGGTCTATTTTATTTTGTATTTATTGAGAAAAGTGGTTTGTTTTAATTCGACAAATATACGCATAATGCGTATAATAGCATAAGGAGGTAATAGCGATATGTGCCACTTACAGATAAAGAAATGGTGAAACTAGCTCTTGAGAATGGATGGGTTGAAATTCGTCAATGGGGAAGTCGTCATCATTTTAAGAAAGAGGTTTTTTTATCTTGTCACGATTTCAGTTCATGGAAATGAAGATTTTGGGAAGGGATTAGAAAGATTCTCAAAGATTTAGTATTGTAAGTCTTACATTCCTAAGTCTTTTTACATCAGAGGTAGTAGAATATTAAAAACGTATCCAGCTATTTTTCATAAAGAAGGAACAGGATATTGGGTAGAATTCCCAGAATTTGGCGGTGGTACAGAAGGAAAAAATATCGATGAAGCGATGAAAAATGCTCGTGAAATACTTGAAAATGTTTTAGCTTCTTATATCGATGAAGGGATGGCGCTACCTACTCCAAGTGATATTTTAAAGATTGAAATTTTAGATGGTTTTGTATCAATGATTCAAGTCAATCCTGCGCCTTTTGTGAGAAGTAACAAGGCATTAGGAAAAATGTGACTGTTCCTGAATGGCTAGTCCGTCTTGCTGATCGAGAAAGGAATCGAAAATATAGGACCTGAGTTCCTCAACCAGTCTTTTGACCCAGGTAATAAATTCTCCATTCCTTATTTCTGGGGAACCTTGGGAATTGTCTACAATGAAACCATGGTAGATGAGGCGCCTGAGCATTGGGATGACCTCTGGGAACCAGAGTATAAGGATTCCATCATGCTCTTTCATGCTCTTTGATGGGGCGCGTGAGGTGCTGGGACTCGGGCTTAACTCACTTGGTTACAGCCTCAACTCAAAGGTTCCTCAGCAGTTGGAAGAGACAGTGGATAAGCTCTACAAATTGACCCCAAATATCAAGGCCATTGTGGCGGACGAGATGAAGGGTTACATGATTCAGAACAACGCGGCCATCGGTGTGACCTTCTCTGGGGAAGCCAGCCAGATGTTGGAGAAAAATCCTAATCTCAAGTATGTCGTTCCGACTGAGGCCAGCAATCTCTGGTTTGATAACATGGTCATTCCAAAAACCGTAAAAAACCAAGATGCAGCCTATGCCTTTATCAACTTTATGTTGAAACCCGAAAATGCTCTTAAAAATGCGGAGTATGTAGGCTACTCAACACCAAACCTACCAGCCAAGGAACTGCTCCCAGAGGAGACCAAAGAAGACAAGTCCTTCTATCCAGACGCTGATACCATGAAACACCTAGAAGTTTATGAGAAATTTGACCATAAATGGACAGGAAAATATAGTGACCTCTTCCTACAGTTTAAAATGTACCGGAAGTAGGAGATAAACGTAAGAAAACGAATCAGTCAAGCTGGTTCGTTTTTGTGTTGGTAACTATAATTAAAATCAAGTTATAAAAGTTTGACCATAACTATGCTTTTTTGTATAATAACATATGAGAATGACGAATTTATTTAAATATAATGAGGTGTTAAACTTTACCATGGATTTAAAATTAAACGATATTTTGAATATAAGTGAACAAAATCAATGGAAATTCAAGATAAAATTTAATAATTGGACTGGAGAAAATCCAATTCAGACCTATTTAAGAGACGAGGAGATAATTAATAACTACAACTTATTTTGGAGAACAAATAAGCGATATTTCAATGTTGGAGATATAGTCATAAATTTCATTAAGATTGATAATAACAAATGGTTATTAACTACTATAAAAGAAGTGAGTAAGGAACTTTTTGTCACTGGAGGACAAAATTATGAAGGAATTGAACTAAAGGAATATTCATCCCTTTTTGGTCGTCTAATTATTCGGTACAGAAAAGAATCTAGAGGTTCAGTTTTAAAGTATACAACTTGTAAGGAAAAACTTGTGATAGAGCAATTGTTATCAGATTCATTTGGAGGAGAAGAATTTCCGGGATATGATAATATTTCTTTATCTTACAAAGAGTTAGAATTGATTTTGCGTTTGAGAAAAAAAGATTGGATAACTGCCTTACAGAATCAAAAGGCTATTTATCTTATCACAGATAAACATACGGGAAAATTATATGTGGGTTCTGCAACTTCAAACTATGGTATGCTTTTACAACGCTGGCAATCATATGTAGAAAATGGTCACGGAGGCAACAAAGAGCTTAGGATTTTGGTTGAAGAACAAGGTTTTGATTATGTAAAAAACAATTTCCAGTATTCTGTATTAGAAAACTACAATGGTAAGATTGATGATAATTTTGTTTTGAGGCGTGAAGCATGGTGGAAAGAAGTTTTAAAATCTAAGGAACATGGTTATAATGCAAATTAGGAGGAGGTATAAATAGTTTGAATAATTGGGAAAGAAATCTTCGAGAGGCAGAATGAAATCAAGAATTAAAATTTCAATATATAAACCCAAAAATACTCAAACATCACAAAGTAGATCTAGATAAATTGAGAGGTTAATGCAGAAGTTTATAATTCATTGCCATTAACCTTGACGAACCTTTCCAAAAACGATATAATAAGAAAGTTGAGAATTGATTTTCAATTGCCTTAGTCCAGAGAAATGGCGGTGCTGCGAGCCATCTAAGCTAGGAAATCATGCTACTCAATCAGACAATTGCATAAGAATAAGAGAATGACAAGTTCATTGAATGAAGGTGGTACCGCGGTTTTTCGCCCTTCGTGATATGGACTTGTCTTTTGATTTTTGGAGGTGTTTATGAAGACATTTCTCGTGAAACAAAAGTTTCGTCTTGGTGGCGAACGTTTTGATATCAAGGATGACAGAGGAGTAGTGAACTATCAGGTGGAGGGCTCTTTCTTCCAAATTCCTAAGACCTTTACCATCTATGACGCCTATGGTGAGCAAGTCAGTGAAATCAGCAAAGAATTTTTCACTTTGCTTCCTCGCTTTAACATTCAGTTACGGGACGGTTCAAATTTCGTCATTCGTAAGAAGTTGACCTTCTGGCGAGATAGGTATGAATTTGATGATTTAGGCCTTCGTATCGAGGGCAATATCTGGGATTTGAATTTCAAATTGCTGGATGACCGAGATCAACTTGTAGCCGAGATTAGGAAAGAGATTTTCCATTTAACCTCAACTTACACCGTAACTGTTCTCGAAGACTCTTATGCAGACCTAGTCATTTCCCTCTGTGTCGCGATTGACTATGTGGAGATGCTGGAAAGCCAATCAAATTAAACAAGTAAATAAGGAGACAATATGAAACAACTATCTAGTGCACAAGTACGCCAAATGTGGCTGGATTTCTGGGCAAGCAAAGGCCACTCTGTAGAACCATCAGTTAGCTTGGTTCCTGTAAACGACCCAACACTTTTGTGGATCAACTCTGGGGTAGCAACCCTTAAGAAATACTTTGACGGAACCATCATTCCTGAAAATCCACGTATTACCAATGCGCAAAAAGCCATCCGTACCAATGACATCGAAAACGTTGGTAAGACTGCGCGTCACCACACTATGTTTGAAATGTTGGGGAACTTCTCTATCGGAGATTACTTCCGTGATGAAGCTATCACTTGGGCTTATGAACTCTTGACAAGCCCAGAATGGTTTGATTTTCCAGCTGAAAAACTCTACATGACCTACTATCCAGATGATAAAGATTCATACAACCGCTGGATTGAAGTGGGAGTGGACCCAAGTCACTTGATTCCGATCGAGGACAACTTCTGGGAAATCGGTGCGGGACCTTCTGGACCAGATACAGAAATCTTCTTTGACCGTGGGGAAGCCTTTGACCCAGAAAATATCGGTCTTCGTCTCCTTGCTGAAGATATCGAAAACGACCGTTATATCGAAATCTGGAACATTGTTTTATCACAATTTAACGCGGATCCTGCTGTTCCTCGTAGCGAATACAAGGAATTGCCACACAAGAACATTGATACGG
>CALHBZ010000227.1 GCA_937930605.1 Streptococcus oralis | reverse complement strand
CTTCCAAAAGAAGGCGACTTTATTACAATTCAAAGTTATAAGCATGATGGGAGTCTTCACCGTACTTGGCGGGACACCATGGTACTAAAAACAACAGAGAACGCCATTATCGGCGTCAACGACCACACACTTGTTACCGAAAGTGACGGTCGTCGTTGGGTGACTCGAGAACCGGCTATTGTTTACTTTCACAAAAAATATTGGTTTAATATCATTGCTATGATTCGCGATAATGGGATTTCCTACTATTGCAATATGGCTAGCCCCTACTATCTAGATGAGGAAGCCCTGAAATACATTGATTATGATTTGGATGTCAAGGTCTTCACTGATGGTGAAAAGCGTCTCTTAGACGTTGAGGAGTATGAGCGTCACAAACGCAAGATGAAGTATTCTGATGATTTAGACTATATTTTGAAAGAGCATGTTAAAATCCTTGTTGATTGGATTAACAATGGACGCGGTCCTTTCTCAGAGGCCTATGTCAACATTTGGTACAAACGCTACATAGAACTAAAGAATCGGTAAAGTTGTCAAACTGGGGTGAGAACCCTGGTTTTTTATTTGAAAAACCCAGCTTTTCAGCTGGGTTGATTTCTATATATCTAATTTAGTAACAGTAAACTTGATGTGGGAATAGTCTTTCTCAACATCCTTATCCAACAAAAAAGCCGTGGCATTCTTCTTAACTTGAACAAGATCAATGTTTTGGGCTTGAGCTGCATAGACGCATCCACAATAACATTGACGATAGATATCATACTCCTCGCACATCTCCACCGAACGCTTGTAGCCTTGATTTTTCTTGAAATCACTTGGAAGATAGTGGGTGGTATAAATCTTTTGCACATCGATCCCAATACTGTTGATTGTTTGAGAATTCTTATGGGGACTGATGGTCAAGGCTGAACCAAAGTAGTCAAAGCCCAAATCCATAGCCACTTGCGCTGTTTTGTCCAAACGGTAGTCAAAACAAACCTTGCAACGGTCGCCACCTTCTGGTTCTTCCTCTAGTCCCCTAACTAATTTTCGGTATTCATTTGGTTCATAGGGAGCTTCTAGATACTGGACCGTATTTCCTGTTCGCTCATTGAAATCACTGACAAATTTCTTGGTGACATAGGCGCGCTTGTGGTATTCTGCCTTAGGATGAATATTGGAATTAGCAAAATAGATGGTCACATCAGCGTATTTGGTCAGGTATTCTAGGGTATAGGTACTACAAGGAGCACAGCAAACATGCATGAGAATAGTTGGACGTTCTTCATTCTTTTCCCAAACCTGAACCATTTTCTGCATAACACGGTCATAATTAATCTTCTGATTGGGATTCATCTTGCTCAGAATTTCTTCTACATCAATCATGTTCTTCTCCTTTTTCTAGTCTTATTTTATCATATAAGTTAGGAGAGCTCAAATCTATTTAAAAGTGAATATCATAAAAAGGAGGGATAGGCATTCCCTCCTTTTGTGTTTCTTATGAATTGCTTATCATTAACAGCTTACATCATGCCACCCATCATGCTTGGATCCATGGCTGGAACTGGGGCAACTGGTTCTGGTTTATTGGCTACGACTGCTTCTGTGGTCAAGATCAAGCTGGCTACAGATGCTGCATTTTGAAGGGCAGAACGACTAACCTTAACTGGGTCGAT
>CALHBZ010000226.1 GCA_937930605.1 Streptococcus oralis | reverse complement strand
TGAGAACTTGAATGACTTGTTTGCGATTTAAGATTTCAGATATTCTCCACAAGACAAGCATCCATTTTGGTGTTTGTCTTTTTCTATCCAGTCTATCGTTTCCTTGCAAGATTATTTGTGCTTTTAGCTGTAAAAGCTTATAATATAGGTGTAGGATGTTGTCTTCATTTTCTGTTCAAAGAGGAGGCTAATCAAATGGGAAAGCAAGTTAAATCACCAAAACACTCTCCTTTTTCCTTCCTATCCAAAGAAAAAAGTACGGCTGTGAAAACACTGGTTTTCTGTGTCAGTATAGTCTTCATTTTTCTCCTACTTTTCTGGATGCTTTTTCGCTTGATTTCACCTCAAAAACAGCAATTCAAAGTCAATCAAGCTGCTGATTTTTACCTTGTTAATTCGAAATCCATTCAAAGTTATCAGTTACAAAACGATCAGTTTCAGCTCACGAAGACTGAGGACGTCTCCATTGCAGAAGATGTCAATTTCTGGTTTCCTCAGGGACGGTTTGACAATCGCTATCTCGTCTTTTCATCTGGAAATACCAGAGGGAAAGCATCTACTCAAAACATTGTATCCCTTGACTTTCAGACAGGGGACATCCGAAAAACTTCAACTCCCTTCTATGCTTATTCGGGAGCTGGAGTATCAGACAAGTTCTTCTACACAGGCCAAACCACAACTGAGGATGGGGTGCTCAGTATGTTTGACATATCAGGAAAGCTGATTACTCAGAAAACATTCTCCGAATCCACTTCCTTTCCAATCCAGTTTCATGGAAGAGGGAATCGCCTCTACCTCGGCCTGGGATTTCACGATGAGTCTCGTCAACGACCCGCTTTAGTGTTTGATGGATATTTAGTTGAATTGGACGAAAATGACCAACTAAAGGAATTGTCTCGCACACCTCTGACAAGCGAAGGAAAGATCGTTGAAATGTTGACTTCTTCTGAATTAATCGGTGACAATTATTACAGTAGCGTTGCTTATACTCGAAATACAGAAACTTTCTCCAAAGATCCAGACAATCGCATACTTGTCATGAACTTGTCTAGTAAGGAAAAGCACTTCATCAAGCTACCAGAGGACAACCCAAATCTTCTTTATAAAACACCGAAAGAAGACCGATTGATTGTAAAACATGAGGCGGATGGAAATGATCGCTGTGCCTTATCTATTGTCAATCTCTCTGATGAATCTAGCTATCTGATTAATGTCAGAAAAGATTTGCCTGATTCTACAGAAGAGATAATACACATCGATACAAGTTTGACAAACAAGATATTGGTCGTAACCAATCAACATTTGTTATTGTATTCTTTAGAAAATGGCCAACTTCTAACTAAAACAAAACTGGAACTGAAACAAAACGACTTCCCAATCGCAACTTGGTTTCAGAACTAATCACTCACAGCCCTCTTCGGGCTGTTTTTGTTTCTGAGAAATCTCAAATCTGTCTTTTCTTTCTTTTATGATATAATGTCCACACTTTACTTAGCAGTCCTAATTATATATTGAGTCTCAGGTCGCTCTTTTAAATATCAGCAATACATATGACTTTGAATAACTCGCTTCAGCTCATCGTTTTATGGGTAATTTAAAAAGTATATTTTGCAATGATTGTTTCGTGCCTAATTAGGTAAATTAGGCACTCTTCGCGCGGTCATATGTGTATTTTCATCATTTGTGAGAAGATTTTACTGTTTGCAACTTGATGGCTAAGTCGATATATTTTTTCTTCTTAAATATTTTACAAATTATTTAATCTTTTTAAAGATAAGAATCACTTTCTAATCAATCAAAGGATACTTCAAATTTCTTCGTTCTTGATAATATGAGCAATACTCCGCAAAATGTTTAAACCTTATCATTGTAAAAAATATCGAAAGAAATCCCATATTACATTAGTATATATTTGGTATGGGATGAAATTGACTTTCGAAAACATTAACTATATAATGTCTGTAAACAAGAAATAATGAGGTAACGATATGAATAAAACAGAATTACTGTTACAAAGACTAGATGAGATTGGTCAGTCTCTAAAAGATTCGAAACAAGCACTAGCTTTGCTGGCACTTGGTTCTTGCGGAACAGAAAGAGAACGATTGGATCAGTACTCAGATTTAGACTTCTTTGTTATTGTAAAAGATGGCTACAAGCAGACCTATATCCAAGACCTAACCTGGTTAAGTAAGCTCGAACCAATTGCATTTCACTACCAAAATACAGTGGACGGACATAAAGTTCTATTTGAAGATGATGTTTTTTGTGAATTTGCTGTCTTTGAAGCTCATGAACTAGTAAACATTCCCTTCTCTGAAGGCAAGATTATCTGGAAGGAGATCGATTTTGATGAAACAATCTGTCAGCCACAAAGACTGCCATCAAAAGAAAACAGAGACCGTGAATGGCTGTTGGGAGAAATTTCATGTAATCTATATTTAGGGCTAGGTCGCTATCAGCGAGGCGAAAAATTAGCTGCTTATGATTTGATCCAAAACAGATCCGTCAAGCTTTGGACTGAACTAATCAGTTTGGAAACAACTTCTAAATCTAATTTTATAGATATCTTTAATACCAACAGACGATTTGAAGAAGGTTATCCAAAGGAAGCCAAGCAATTGCCTCACTTTTTGCAAGGTTACGAACGCATTTCTGAGTCTGCTCAAGCACTCCTAGAATATCTGGATAAATACTATTCTCTTAACCCATTTATAAAAGAAAAAATTCGTAATTTATTATAAAAAAGACTCTGCCTAAAAAAGCAGAGCCTTTTAAATCTTATTTTAACTTTCCTTTTAGATACTGGCCAGTATAGCTAGCAGAGTTTGTAGCAACTTCCTCTGGTGTACCAGTAGCAATAATCGTACCACCACCGACACCACCCTCAGGTCCCAAGTCGATGATATGGTCTGCAGTCTTGATAACATCTAGATTGTGCTCAATGACAAGTACTGTATTGCCATCGTCTACAAAGCGAGCTAAGACTTTAAGCAAGCGAGCGATGTCCTCCGTATGAAGTCCTGTCGTCGGCTCATCCAGAATGTAGAAGGACTTACCTGTTGAGCGTTTGTGGAGTTCACTAGCTAACTTCATACGCTGGGCTTCTCCCCCTGAAAGGGTTGTAGCTGGTTGTCCTAGCGTTACATAGCCCAACCCCACATCCTTGATAGTCTGGAGTTTGCGTTGAATCTTAGGAATGTGTTGGAAAAATTCAACTGCATCGTTAACGGTCATATCCAAGACTTGCGAGATATTCTTTTCCTTATAGTGAACTTCTAGGGTTTCACTGTTGTAGCGGGTTCCGTGGCAGACTTCACAAGCCACGTATACATCTGGCAAGAAGTGCATCTCAATCTTGATAATCCCGTCACCTGAGCAGGCTTCACAGCGACCACCCTTGACGTTGAAACTGAAACGGCCCTTTTTATAGCCTCGAATCTTAGCTTCATTTGTCTGGGCAAAGAGGTCACGGATGTCATCAAAGACACCTGTATAGGTAGCCGGATTGGACCTCGGTGTTCGTCCGATTGGGCTCTGGTCAATGTCAATCAAGCGGTCTACATGCTCAATCCCTGTAATCGTTTTAAACTTCCCAGGTTTGTCTGAATTGCGGTTAAGTTTTTGAGCGATTGCTTTTTTGAGGATACTGTTGATTAGGGTTGATTTCCCTGAACCGGATACCCCTGTCACGGCGATGAATTTCCCTAACGGGAAGCGGGCTGTGACATTTTGCAAGTTGTTCTCACGCGCACCTGTCACTTCGATAAAACGACCATTTCCGGAACGGCGCTCTTCAGGTACTGGAATGGCACGTTTACCTGACAAGTACTGACCTGTGATGGACTTGCTGTTGCGAGCCACTTGCTTAGGTGTTCCTGCAGCGACGATTTCCCCACCAAAAACACCAGCACCGGGACCAACGTCAATCAGATAATCCGCCTCGCGCATGGTATCTTCGTCATGTTCTACCACGATGAGAGTATTTCCCAAGTCACGCATTTTTTTCAAGCTGGCAATGAGGCGGTCATTGTCCCTCTGGTGAAGACCGATGGACGGCTCATCTAGAATATAAAGGACGCCTGATAGATTAGAGCCAATCTGGGTCGCCAAACGAATCCGCTGGCTCTCACCACCTGAAAGGGTTCCTGCCGAACGAGAAAGGGTCAGATAGTTGAGCCCCACATTATTTAGGAAGGTCAAGCGGTCCTTGATTTCCTTGAGGATAGGACGAGCAATGATGGCTTCATTTTCAGACAAGGTCAGCTGGCTCACCAAGTCCAAGTGGTCTGCGATAG